>NZ_MUES01000040.1:0-16988 GCF_001995745.1 Salinivibrio sp. ML323
TTTTTATTTTTATCAGTTATATCAATAAGATATTAGTCTTACTGATGGTATGGAATGGTCGTACCAAAAGAAGGGTTAAAGACGGAATTTGACTTCATAATGCAAAAATTGCTAGTTTGGTACTACCAAATGCGGAGAGGTAACCATGACGACATCCACCAGTAGCCTTTTTCATCCGGTGCAAATGGGCCGAGCGAGTGAAGATGTGGCATTGCAAATCGAATCGGCGATTCTGTCCGAGGCGCTAAAACCTGGCGACAAACTGCCCAGTGAGCGAGAGCTTCAGCAACAGTTTGGARCAGGGCGTGGCGTGGTGCGTGAGGCCATTCAATCACTCAAGCAAAAAGGCTTAATTGAAATCCGTAAGGGGCAAAAAGGTGGGGCGGTCGTCCGTCAGGTTGATGTGCATAACATCAGTGAATCATTGGCGCTGTTTCTAAAACAAAGCCATGTACAAGCGGATAAGGTCGCAGAGTTTCGTGAAACGGTCGATCAAAGCCTGGTGTTACTTGCCATTAGTCGTGGTACCGAGTCGCAGAAAAAACAGCTTGGTGAATATGTCACAGAGCTTGCGGCTCTTGCCGCTGAAGAGAATCCGGATTTGGATCGCTTGGGCGAGCTGGATCGCGCACTCAACCTGTTGATTGCTGCAATGTCAGGCAACCCGATTTTTGAATGGGTGATGCATGCTATCCAGCAAGGGTTTAGTTCGCACGATTACGCCCTTTATCAGGCGGCGGATTATCGTCGCCAAACCGTGGAAAACTGGCAACAGACCGTTAACCACATTATCGCTGCCGAGCCGTTTAAGGCGCAAGCAACGATTAGCCACCACTATCGGTTGCTACAACAATGCATTGATGCACAAGCATCAAGCTAATTATAAAAATTTCAAAAAGGAAACCTCTACACAATCATACCCATTACCTGTGTTGCGACTGTTCCGGGCTGATGCCCTGCACACGGGAAGGACAAAATTTGGAGGTTTTATGGGACAGCAACAAAATTACGACTATATCATTGTCGGCGCGGGCTCGGCAGGCTGTGTTCTGGCGAACCGTTTAAGTGCTAACCCAGATAACAAGGTATTGCTACTCGAGGCAGGACGACCAGATTATCGGCTGGACTTTCGGATCCACATGCCTGCCGCATTAACTTATTTGCTCACAGACAGCACCTATAACTGGTTGTATGAATCCGAGCCTGAGCCGAATATGCATAACCGCCGTATCGCGCAACCGCGTGGTAAAGTGCTTGGGGGCAGCAGTAGCATCAACGGCATGATTTATATCCGCGGCAACGCGTTGGACTATGAAAAATGGGCCAACGAGCACGGGTTAAAAAAATGGGATTATGCCCATTGCCTGCCGTATTTCCGCAAGTGTGAAACGCGATTAAAAGGCCAAGATGACTATCATGGCAACAATGGGCCGCTGGCAATTGAAACTGCACAATGTGATAACCCTCTATTTAGTGCGTTCTTTGACGCGACGCAACAAGCGGATTATCCATTGACCGATGACGTGAATGGTTATCAGCAAGAAGGCTTTGGTATTTTCGACCAAAATATCTACCAAGGTCGTCGTCATAGTGCGGCGCGGGCGTACTTACACCCAGTGATGAACCGTAAGAACCTGACGGTGATCACCGGCGCGACCACTGATAAGGTTTTGTTTGAGGGCAAAACGGCGATTGGTGTGGAATACCGCAAGTGGGGACGGAAGAAAACCGCCTATGGCGCAGAAGTCATCAGCTGTGGTGGCGCGATTAACTCGCCCAAACTACTGCAACTTTCTGGTGTAGGTGACGAAACCATGTTGAAAAATTTAGGGATCAAGCCTGTTCATCACCTGCCTGGGGTGGGGGAAAACTTGCAAGATCACCTGGAGCTTTACGTGCAGTATGAATGTAAAGAGCCGGTTAGCATGTATCCCGCGCTTAAGTTCCACAATCAACCGAAAATTGGTTTTGATTGGCTGTTCCGTCGTAAAGGGGCCGCCGCCACCAATCATTTTGAAGCGGGTGGTTTTGTACGTGGTAATGATGAGGTGGCGTATCCGAACCTGCAGTTCCACTTTTTGCCACTGGCGATCCGTTATGATGGCTCGGCACCGAACAAAGGACATGGTTTCCAATTGCATGTGGGGCCTATGAATACCGATGTGCGTGGCCACGTGAAAATTCGTAGCACCAACCCAGATGAGAAGCCAGAAATCTTCTTTAACTATCTCTCTACGCCACAAGAGCGTAAAGAGTGGGTTGAAGCGATCCGTGTCTCTCGCGATATCATTGCCCAGCCGGCCTTTGATCATCTGCGGGGTAAAGAGCTTTCGCCGGGCAGCGAGGCACAGACGGATCAGGAAATCCTCGATTTTGTGGCTCGAGAAGGGGAAAGTGCTTACCACCCAAGCTGTACCTGTAAAATGGGCTTGGCGAGTGACGAGATGGCCGTGGTGGATGAATCGCTGAACGTCCATGGCGTGAATAACTTGCGTGTGGTGGATGCCTCCGTGTTCCCTGCAATCACCAATGGCAACTTGTACGCACCGACCATTATGGTGGCAGAGAAAGCGGCTGATATGATCATGGGGCATACCCTTTCGCCGGCGAAAGATGCGGAATACTACCGCTACCTTCCAGACCATGCGCCGGTACCGGAAGAGGACGTGGCGCTGGCCTAATTCCCCGTGTACGCGTTAACGACAAGAGCCAGTCTCGTGCTGGCTCTTTATTATTTTTGTTTATCTAGCTGGTGTTTAGCCGCACTATAGCTGGCAACGCAATAAGGCACTAGATAGTTGAGTAGTGCGTGACCTATACGTAAGTCTGCCTCGCCCCAAATAGCCTCCCCCTGATTAATCACATTGAGTACAGTGCCGACTACCAATGCGATTTTGAGTGCATTGAGCGCTACGCTGGGTTGAATTAACGYCCTAAAGAGTTGTTTCATTTAACGTCCACCCTCAGCACGTTCAAGCAGTGCCTGCGTGGGGAGGGTGGAAATTGTCTGTTGGATAACGCGTTTAATCAGGCCCGTATCAGGTCTTCGTCGTTGTTGTGAGGCGGGAATCTGGACACCAGTGGGTTCTAAGTCGTATGTGTTGTCTGTGATGACCAGTTTTGCTTGCTGTAAGCAAAGTGGGCAATGAAGAAGTTGCCCTGGCGCATCATCACGATAACGAGTGATCGTCGGGCCGCATGTCGGGCAGTGATGCAGGGGGATCCCTTCATCGGTATGCGCAATGATGGCGTCAAATTCGCCCGCTTTGGCGAGGTTGACAAACCGTTGCCCGATTGATGTATCAAACTGGCTGCCAAGATTCTCTTCGACAATGTCAATCGCTTTTTGTTTGTGCATGGCTTGTCGATAAGGACGGTGGCTGGTCATGGCATCAAAGGCATCACAAATCGCGATAAGCTTGGCCTCTGCAGGAATGGCATCACCGGATAATTTGTTGGGGTATCCTCGGCCATCGACCCGTTCGTGGTGTAACCCGACGGCGTTGCGCACAATGGGCCCTAATGGATGGCCTTCCAAGATATACATCCCCTCATTGGGGTGACTCTGGATGATGGCAAATTCGTCATCGGTCAGCTTATCTGTTTTCTTTAAGATGGAATCAGGGACACTGACTTTGCCTAAGTCGTGCAAAAAGCCACCTAGGGTCGCGATGGCCTGCTCTTCTTTCGACCACCGTTCTGCTTTTGCGACCGCTGATGCAAACTGAGATACC
This sequence comes from Salinivibrio sp. ML323, assembly GCF_001995745.1. NCBI lineage: Bacteria > Pseudomonadati > Pseudomonadota > Gammaproteobacteria > Vibrionales > Vibrionaceae > Salinivibrio > Salinivibrio sp. ML323. The sequence goes on from NZ_MUES01000040.1 coordinate 3,735, forward strand.
CGCCAAAGGTGGCCGCCTGTGTAGGGGTCTTTTGCCTCAACGGTCCACGCCAGTGTTAATAGGCTTTGAAACAAGCGCTGTGTTTGAACACTATCCACATCGGAACGAAACCACTTTGTTAACCATTGCATCGTTATATCCTTTGTTGTGCGCCTTTATGAGTAGACAGGGACTACCCGGTAGAACTTTCAGTTTGCGGCGCGGATGTTTCTGTCAAAAACTTAGGCAGGCTGAGCACCACGGTAACCCCTTGATTGATATTAGAATCGAAATGAAGTTTTCCCTGCAGTTTTTGGTGTACCAGATTGAACACGAGATTAAGGCCGAGCCCTGAACCGCCTTTACCGCGTGAACTGGTATAGAAGGGCTCAAAAATACGTTGGTGAAGTTCGGGCGCAACCCCGACGCCATTATCGGTATAGCGGATTTCTACGGTCTCGCCTTTATCGGCGATATGAATCTTTATGTCCGGCTCGGGAATACCTTCAAAGGCATGGCGGACACTGTTCATCACTAAGTTGGAGATAACTTGGGTCAGCACCCCAGGCAGGCTACTCATGGCAAGATGAGGGTCACCTTCGATAATCGGTGCCACCGGCACTTTTTTCGTTTCGGGGCGCAAACTCCCCATTAATGCTTCAAGCGTTTGCACCGGACGGAACTGACTTCGACTTTCAGACACTTGGTCGACCGCTGTTTGCTTGAAATCACGCACTAATCGTGCCGCACGATTGAGGTTGGTTTCCAGCATATTCGTGCCATCCGTGACCTGCTTCATCACGGCCGAATACTGCTCACTGGTCAAGGTTTTTTGCTCGAATGCGCTGTTTAGTGTGGAAACCGCGTCTTTGATCACTGAATTAGCCGTCACCGCGATACCCAGGGGGGTGTTCACTTCGTGCGCGACGCCGGCGACTAAGCTCCCCAGCGCGGCGAGTTTTTCGGACTCCACCAGTTGAGTTTGCGCAGCTTTAAGGTTCTCCATACTCTGCGCGAGATCCTGGGTTCGCGCGTCAACGGTCGCTTCTAAACTCTGATTCAGTTGTTCGAGTTCCAACTGGGTCGTTTTAAGCTCAGTGATATCAATCGCGGTGCCGCGAAAACCCGTGAAGCCTTGACCAGTGAAATGTGCTATCCCTTGAAACACAAAATAGTAGGTGTGTTTTCCCAAGGTGATTTTTTCTTCGCACATGGTGAAATCATCGCATGTGTCCAAACAGTGTATCAGTGATGTGCAGTGGCTCAGTACGGGAACTGACTTTACCTTAGGGTGGTTTTCGACCGAAATCGCGAGCGCGACTTGCATCGCTTCAGAGCAAAATGTCAGTCGCTGCGTGGCATCGGTTTCCCACAACCAATCTGAAGCGGCGTTAGTGAAATCCGACAATCGCGCCTGTTCTAACGCGATATTCTTATAGAGGTTGGTCATGCGTAAAGTGATTTTATTGGTTTCCTCCGCCAGCCAGTCGAGTTCATCGCTTTTTTCCATAATCAACTTTCGATGTGTCAACTGCAATGGCTCGTGGATGGGCTCCACAGGGTCAAAATGAGACAAGTGTTTGGCAATCGCAAACACGCGTTGGCTGACGCTTTGATGGAAGACCCATAAAATCAGCGAGCAAACAATCAGGGTTTTGACCCCGTTGAGTAGGAGGGTGACAACAAACTGTTGCAGTAAGAGATCATAGATTTTTTGCGCGTCAGATTTTACGCGTAGGGTGCCGAGATGAATCCGGCGATCAGTGTCGGGATGGAAATAACTGAGTTCCGCTTGACTGTCCACGCTGGTGGTGGTGAGTGGCTTCCCCGCATCGAGCACGACACCGTCAAATTCAATCGAGAGGTAATCGATATAAGGCAGATTAACCAGCCCATCCAGCCGGTTTTGTGCGCTAACAAGGTCGAACACCCACAAAGACGATGCGATTAAGTCGGCATGGACATTTTGAATTTCCGCATGGCGGCGGTCAACATGGTCGAAAGCTTCCTCATAATCCCATGATAGCTGCAGTAGCGTGGTCAATATGGTAAAAAAACTGCTGAGTAAGACCATCAGCAGAATGATTCGGCGGCCAACAATACTGAAAAGCGGGTGCTTGAGCCCCTGTTCAAACCTTTCTAGTTTTTCCATTCGATATCCATTACCTTAATCTTTACTCTCACTGGCGTACCGTGTTGCTTCGCTGGATAAACTTAATGGGATCAAAAACATAAACTTGACGCCTTGCCCGGGCGATGATTCAAATTGCAGTTCGCCGCCTAGCTTTTGCTTGACGAGATTAAAGACCAAATTGAGGCCGAGCCCTGAGCCACCACGTCCCCGTTTACTGGTATAAAAGGGTTCAAAAATTCGGTGGTGAAGGGATGGCTCGATACCGCAGCCATTGTCTTGATAGCAAAGGTAGAGGTGGTCTTCTTGCCTTTCAAATTCGATCGTGATTGTCGGGTTATCCGTCTCGTCAAAGGCATGGTTGATGCTATTCATGACGAGGTTAGAGATCACTTGGGTAACGACGCCGGGTAAGCTATACATGAGTATGCCACGCTCTCCGCTGACCTCGGGAGCCACCGGAATTTTACGGGTTTCTGGATGTAAGCTCGCAACCAGTGCGTCTAGTGTTTGTTTGACATCAAATTCGGTGAGCGTTTCTGACACTTGATCGACGGCGGTTTGTTTAAAGTCACGAATAAGATGGGTCGCACGCTTGAGGTTATGTTCCAGCATGACTACGCTGTCGTTCACTTGTTTGATCAAAGAAGCAAACTGTGTGCTGGTTAACGTTTGTTCCTCAAAGGCCTGGTTGAGCGTGTGGGTGATATCTTTAATCACTGACGAGGCGGTGACCGCAATGCCTAAAGGTGTGTTGACTTCATGCGCCACCCCTGCCACTAAGCTCCCGAGTGCCGCAAGCTTTTCCGACTCGACCAGTTGTTCTTGCGCCGCTTTTAAGTGTTCCATACTCTCTTGAAGTTCACGGGTTCGCTCATCAACGGTTTCTTCCAAGTTATGGTTCAATGTTTCCAGTTCAAACTGGGCCGTTTTGAGCGCGGTGATATCGATGCCCGTGCCTCTAAACCCGCGAAAGCCATCAATACCGTGATGGGCAAGCGCTTGAAAGACAAAATAACGGCTTTCACCCTCAACGGGTACGATCTCCTCACACATCGAAAAGTCCTGTTGTCGGTGAAGATTGGCCATAAACTGATGACAACCGACAGTAGGAAGTAACTTGTCAAGGTGCGGATATTGGTTAGGATTAAGGTCAAATGCTAAGCGCATCGGCTCAGAGCAAAAGGTCAACTTGAGGTCGGCGTCGGTTTCCCACAGCCAATCTGAAGAAACATGGGTAAAGTCAGCTAAGCGCTCGCGCTCGAGCATAATATTGCGGTAGAGCGTTGACATATTTTGGGTGATTTTATTGGTTTCGGCCGCCAGCCAGTCGAGTTCGTCTTCTTTTTCCATGATATAGCGCTTACGGGGGAGGGTGAGCGTCTCTTCTTTAGGGTCAAGTGGATTGTACTGACGTAAAAACTGCGCCACTTTAAACACGCGTTGGCTGACGGTATGGTGGAATACCAATAAAATGAGGTAACACACCATGAGTGTTTTTATCGCGTTCAATAGCAGTGTGATACAAAAGCGTTGTACCAAGTCATTATAGATAGCATTGGTGTTGGACTCGACGTAGATAGTACCAATCCGCTGGGTGTTTCCTGTATCTGGGTCGTCGTATTGCAATGGATACTCGTTAACCATTTTGCTCACCTCTAACGGTGAGCCCGCTTCAAACAAATAGTTTTCCGAGCGCACCGCTAGGTAGTCGACATGGGGGAGATTGATCAGCCCGTCAATGCGCTCTTGAACACTGGTTAAGTCATAAATCCAAAGCGAGCTGGCGAGTAATTCGGCATGAACGTGCTCAATTTCATAGTGTCGGCTATCTACTCGGTCAAAAGCCTCATCGTAATCCCAATAAGTTTGCAGCAAGGTGGTAAAAATGGTGAAAAAGCCACTGAGCAAAATCATGATCAGCAAAATGCGTCTTCCCACCAAACTGAAGAACGGATTACGAATGCTGTCATCAAACTTTTGGTTTCGGCTCATACGTGTTAAGCGCGTAAGTCGTTGCGGATACGGTAAGTGTAGAAGAAAAAACGGCTCTCACCGTGAAGAGTAGTGTCCAGGGCGCGTGATTTATAGCATGGATGAGGTGTCACCATGGTTGTACACCGTGATGGCGTAGGCAGACGAATAACTGACGTCGCGCCGCGAAACGCCTCTGAAATAAAAAGTGATCATAAAAGGCCCGTTAAGGGTCATGGCTAATCTGGGTATTCAGCACGAATAGCGATAAAGTCGTCCCAATGCTCAAGGAGTAAATCGACCAGTTTGGGCTCAAAATGCTTGCCGCGCTGGGCGATCAGCTCTTGGCGAATATCATCATCCGTCCATGCTTCCTTGTACGATCGCTTTGAGCCAAGGGCATCGAATACATCGGCCAGTGCTGAAATTCGGCCACTAATTGGAATGGATTCGCCTTCGAGGTGATTGGGGTAACCCGTTCCGTCCCATTTCTCGTGGTGGGTGGCAGCAATCTCTTTGGCTTCGACGATCAAGCGCCGTTTGGAGTGGCTGAGAATTTCGACGCCGTATTCGACATGCTTTTTCATCGTTTCCCATTCATCCGCATCGAGTTTTCCCGGCTTGTGTAAAATCGCGTCTGGGATAGCGACTTTACCGACATCATGAAGTGGGGAGCCGTGTTTGAGCAGCATGGTTTTGTGCTCGTCCAGACCATAGAGTTGGCCTAACTTTTCACAGAACAAAGACACCCGTTGCACATGGGCACCGGTTTCTTTACTGCGCGCTTCGACTGCATTGGCTAGGTTGTAGACCAATTCTTTCGAGGTCTCACGCAAATCGACCATAAGGCTTAAGTTTTCGAATGTTAGGCCTATATTCTGCATATAGATCTTAAGCAGCTGTTGGTCCAGCTCAGAGAGCGTTGTGGCATGATTGACGTACAATAAAAACTCGACATCTTCATCGTCGCGATGAAAAAGGACAAAGCCATTCTCAAACTGAATGCTTTGTTGTTCATCGAGTGCTTGCTGGCATCGCTCTGAGACGATTTTAGGTAACTTCTCAAACGCACACTCACTGTAACAGTCCACGTATTCTCCCGTCGCCGCCAACGTCAGCGCACGTGACTCTTCAGCACCGGGTCGCGGTTGTACCACGCAATAAAACGCGGAGTCATGAATGTGAAGGAGAGAGGTTAATTGCTCCAACACCGCGGTGGCATAGTGTTGCAAATTGGTGGTGTTCTGTACGTTTGCAGAGGCCTCAATCACCCGTTTGAGCCCCTGTTTTTGCTCCTCAATCATGCACAAGTCACGATAAGAGCGGAGCATCGAATAAAGCAGGGTTTTGAGCTTCTGGGTTGTCAGTTCCGTTTTTTCTTTGTAATCATCAATGTCGTATTCGCGGATCACCCGATCTTCTGGTGCTTGGCCGGCTTGTCCGGTGCGCAATACCAAGCGGATCACGTGGTCATTTTTCTCGTCGCGTATGTAGCGAACTAAGTCTAAGCCCGCATGTTCGGTTTCCATGACTACATCAACCAATGCGAGCGCAATATCAGCTTCTTTTTCGAGAATCTCTCTAGCTTCCTGCCCAGACAGAGCCGATAGAATTTCTAGAGGACGTCCTTGAAACGTGAACCCCGTTAGCGCAAGCCGTGTGACTTCATGCATCAGATCATCGTCATCAATCAGCAGTATACGCCATGGCGCTGCACCAGATGCTGAATTGGTCTCATGAGGCTTGGGAGATGCGCCGTCACGTTGATCTGCAAACAAGTCCATTCACTTCGCCCCTATTCGCGTTTATCTCAGTTAGTTAAAGCGTAGTTTAGGACTTTCAAAGTTGCGAGGAGGGAGTGATTGATAGTTAAGTGACTTTCCTTGGGTTTGTTACCGTTCTCTGATCTGGCGCAGTATCTGAGCTAACTGGGCTGCTAGCCTTGGCATTGACAAGCCGTTGCCTAGAGGCTTAACGCCAGAGGCGTTGCATAACCTTGGTTATTTTATCGCCTGTTGACAACAGCTTGAGTAATTCTCTTACACAATTGTTGTGATATACCTATCAGTTGTATGGCGCTTATTTTGCGGGTGGCAACTAAGGCTGTTTTACTAAAATCATTATTAAAACACTATGACAGACAAACAAGGCAGTTATGTTTAAAAAACTCTCCCTCAAACACAAGCTCGCGCTGTCGGCGAGTGTGGCCATCATTATCGGTGGTTTGCTCGTTGAAGCGTTATCGTTTCGTGCATCACTTGCCCGGTTGGACACCGAAGTGGCACAGCGGCTGGAAAGTACCACGGCATCATACAATCAATATGTGTCTGACTGGGTTGCTTCAAAAGAGCGTGCGATGATCTCACTGACCAGCGAGGCCGATGAGAACAATATGGTCACCCACCTTAAGCAAGTGCGCGATGCGGGTGGCTTTGACAACGTCTTCCTCGCCTACCCAGATGGCAGCCAGGATAACGCGAATGGCGTTGTACTACCGCCGGGTAATGACGATCCGCGTAAGTGGGGTTGGTATATCAACGCCAAAGCGGACCCGTCGAGTGTGTTTATGGATAACCCGACGGTTGCAGCGGCAACCGGCGCCAATGTGGTGTCGTTAGGTAAAGCGCTCCAGTTCAACGGCGACACCTTGGTACTCGGGGCGGATGTTGAAATTGGTGACATTATCGAAGGTCTCGAGAAGGTGATCTTGCCGGGTAATGGCTATATGTTTATCGCCAACAGCGAAGGCAATATTTTTACCCACGCGAACACCGACTTACTCAAGGAGCCAATTAACCAGCTAGGCTTGTCTTTTAGTACGGTGAAGTCCGCCATGAATTCCGGTGAAAGTGTGATGGCCGACGTGGGTGGGGAAGAAAGTGTGGTATATGCCAAACCCATCAAAGAGACCGGGTTAATCACTGTCACCGTGATTAACTATGACTCCTTAGTCGCGCCACTGTTTGATGCAGTCTGGGGGCAAATTGCGGTGACAATTGCAGTGGTGATTGCCTGTACGCTGCTGTTCAATCTGCTGGTGAATATTCTATTTAGACCGTTGACCAATGTCTCTAATGCCCTCGAGCAAATTGCCCATGGTAGCGGTGATCTGACTCAACGCATTGACGTTGAAAGTGAAGATGAAGTGGGGCAACTGGCGAAAAATTTCAACACCTTTGTGGGGAGTATGCATCAGTTGATTAGCCATATTCGCGAGCAAGCCGACCAACTCACGTCGCAGTCGGACAGCAGTACGGAACGGGCACGCCGCAACGTGGATGACATTAATCAGCAGCAGCAAGAAGTGACCATGGTGGCCACCGCCGTCACCGAGTTGGCCTCTGCGACACAAGAGATCGCCTCGCATGCTGAACACACCGCGAATACGGCGCAAGAATCGACCGCGAGCACGGATAATGGGCGTGCGGTGGTTGAAAATACCAAAACATCGATCACTCGGTTGTCGGATGAGTTGAAACAAGCCAGCACTATTGTTGCCGAACTAGATAAACACTCGCAGGAGATTTCGACGGTACTGTCGACCATTCAAGGGATTGCGGAGCAAACCAACTTGCTTGCACTCAACGCGGCCATTGAGGCAGCGCGTGCGGGTGAGCAAGGGCGAGGCTTTGCCGTCGTCGCTGACGAGGTGCGTATTTTGTCGCAGCGTACCCATGCCTCGACCGAAGAAATTAAATCCACGATTGAGACGTTGCAAACCACGACGGCAAGCGCGGTATCGACCATGGAAAGCAGCTCAGTGTTGGCGGGCGATTCTGTGTCTGATGTGGATAAAGCCACGGCAGCTCTGAGTGAGATTGATGCAGCGGTCAATCAGATCAGTGATATGGCGACGCAGATCGCGACCGCGGCAGAAGAGCAAACCCATGTGACAAGTGAAATCACACAAAACATCACCTCCATCAAAGATGTGTCTGAGCACTTGGTAAGCAGTGCTAACGATACCTCGCAAGAGGCGGATAATCTGCGTAGTCAGGCAACACAGCTGAGCGACAAGGTATCGACGTACAAGCTTTGATGCACCGTCGACCAAGACGCTAAATGAATCAGCCGCTACCCACGCATCATGCAAGGTAGCGGTTTTTTTGAAAAAAAATGTGAGAGGAATGGAACTTTTGCTGTGGTGCTCAGTCTTAAAGGATACTGAAGCAACAGAAAAAGGTTTTATGTTAACCCTACTGCGACACTTTCGTACCTCGTTTATCCTCTTCCTCATCGGCACGGGTTGCCTGCTCGCCTTCAACCTTTCCACGCCGCACATTGCTGCCAACGGCAGTCCAAACGAACCGTTCGCATTCATCCCGCTAGCCTGGTTGTTTTTAGGATTGAGTGCGGTCATGTTTGTTGTCAACATGGTGATAACCATGCTAGGCATTAAACGGCAACACCTTGATTGTTAATGCCACAAACCATTTAACGCCTGATTGTTAATACCAAGGTCCAGAGGAGGCAAGATGATACAGCGCAATGGCCCAGAACTGGATATTGATATTGGTAATAAGCACTTGGTGATCCAGCGTCGCTATGAAGCGTTGGGGGCATTTAACGATTTGCTAATTGCGATTTGGTTTTTGATCGGGAGCTTCTTTTTTCTCAATGATGCGTTAATAGAAAGCGGAACATGGTTGTTTATTGTGGGTAGCGCGCAATTGTTACTGAAGCCGAGTATCAAATTGATGGGCCTAGTCCATGTCTCGCGCGTGCAACAACGGGCGCAGAACACAGCATAACCAACGGTTACTCAATCAATTATAAATTCATTAGCCTCTGAGCCAAGAGGCGAATAAACCCAAGAGGCAGGGTGATGACCCTGCCTCTTGCTATGGTGGCATCGCATTGGTTGGTTTGTTATCGCTATTTACCCCAGAACCCAGAGCTGAAGGGCGACAAAAAAGCTAATCGATAGTCCGACCACTAATAAGGTCGATAGACGGGTACAGGCTAAACCGATCGCGACTAAAGCACCCAGTAAATAAGGATTGGTGGTCGAAATAGCCAGCTTATCCTCGGGAAAGAAGACAATCGGTACCCATAGCGCGGTTAGAACCGCCGGTGCAGAGTAGGTAAGGAGTCGTTGCAACCGCGGACCAATGCGCACAGGGATGCTACGCGCCAGCAGCAGATAACGCACTGAGAAGGTGATCAGCGCCATGGCGACGATGATTAACCAGTAACTCATGTTGCTGCCCTCCGTGTCGGTAACGATTCAGCCATTAGACCTGTGACCATACCTACGCCAGTTGCAATGATTAATGCGTTAGGGATGTGGTAATAGGTGAACAGCAGCATACTGATACCGCTTGCCAAGGCACAAAGTAGCACGGGACGGTTTTTTATACTGGGTACGGTCAGGGCGATAAAGGTGGCCGCAATGGCAAAGTCGAGCCCGATGGCTTCCAAAGCTTTCAGCTGAGAGCCCGCCAGAATCCCCGCCAAGGTGGCAAGGTTCCAACCGATATAAAACGCGGCGCCCGTATAGAGGGCGTAGTGTTTAGAAAATCTACCATGTTTGCTGGTGTGTGCGGTTGAAAGCGCATACATTTCATCGGTCAGTAAAAAGCCGAGGCCGAGACGCCATTTAAGCGGCAAGGGAGTGATGTACTGACGAAAGTGGGCACCATAGAGAAGGTGCCGTGCGCTAATCACCAGTGTGGAACCGAGCACCGCTGGCAAGCCTGCCGCATTGCCCACCATCATGGTGCCAGACAACTGTACCGCCCCTGCAAAAACCAGTAATGACATGGCTTGTGTTTGCAGCGCACTGAATCCCATTTGCAGCCCTAATGAACCGCAGAGTATCCCCCAAGGCAGGACGGCGAGGCACAGCGGACTAACATCGCCCAATGCGCGCCATAGTGATGCCTCAGGCGCATGCACCTCTTGTGCAGCCTTATGCATAGATCACCTTTTTGTTGTATTTGCTTGGTTATAAATTGTTTTTATCGGTAAGGTGCTAAAAGATCAGATAACGTACTGATTAACAAACTTACAAGATGTTTGTATCACATCGCTACGCAGTCGCAAAGAACGGGATAGTTAAGTGGGCTTCCCGCCATGATACTCAGCGGTCTATTGACGCTGTTGGCTTAACCCACCCAGTGATAATGGTGGTTCGGCTTTTTGGCGACCAATCCCTGTTGTTGTAAGTGGGTAAATAGGGTATCGACGGCCTCTTGGCTGAGTGCATACTCCGCCATCACGGCTTTCTTGCTACAACGTAACGTTTTGGCGGCTAACGCGGCTTTGATATCGGCATAAGGCGAATCTACATCCTCGTTAGGAACCTCTGAAGGCGTTGTGGATTCCGTGTCTATCTCATTAACACGAGAAGACTCCTTGGTGTTCACAGGCGTAGGGGGTGTGGCATGTGGGTGACGATACCAATGGCGGAAACGCTGCTCTTCACCAATCACGCCGACAAAGAAAGCGGCGAATACATCGAGCAACACAGAGAGAAAAATCACCAGCCAAGATTGGGCCTGATCGGCACTGACGCCCAAGGTGTTCGCAAGATTGCTAATCAACCCCAAGATGGATCCCTGTGCCACCGCGGGTAAGCTATCGCGCTCTAACGCGAGCTGCTGTTGCTCTTTGCGTAATTGGTTGTTTTCTTTTTGTAATCGCGCCACACCCGTCGCAATTCTATCCAATTCGATATAACGCTCGGCGGCTTGATTGTTCAACGTGATTTGTTGCTCGATGGCGTTGATTTGCCGGTTATAAGCGTCAATCTGCGCTTGGGCTTGGCGCTGCTCACTTTGCGCGGCATTGGTGGCACTATTGATGCCGCCAATACTGCCGCCAATCGAGATTAAGGCCAAAATGAGATAAAAAGCCAGGGCTGATAAGGCACCCACATAGTTGCCGTGCGCCCGGCGCTCACCAAACTCGTACCATGCATAAAACTTACCCGCTTCAAAAATCACTGCCAGTGCCCCGAACAACCACTGCATCAGCGGGTTATCGTCAAGGGATAAAAAAAGCAGTAGGGAAAAAATGGTAGAAGCCACAATGGCGGCGCCGGTAAAGCTGTACACACTTAACATAGCGAATCGCCCTTTGGGGAAGCGTAACGCCATCTTGGTTGGCGCTGACATGACTGGATTCATATTGTTGTTATTGTCTGTGATATTGAGAGGGCGCAAAGCCTAGCGCATCTCAGCCGATTTGTGTGTTAGGCAGGTGTGAAAATTCCAATGAATGCCTGCTTCCTCACCAACCTGCGCTAAAAAGCATCGTCAACTCAGTCAGGATTTGCCTATTAGTCACTATCAGAGAGTATCGAGCCGCATGATTTCCTCTCTATAGAGGAAAATGTCATAGTAAGCCTCTGGTTAAGGCAAATACTGATAGCTAAGGAATTCAGGTATGGATCTTAATAACTTTCATGCTCAGTTATCCGCGCTAGAAGCCGAGCTGTTGGCTGAACTAGAGGTAGGAGAACAAAATGGGGCGGATAGTACGGTTACACTAGACCAACAAAGTGTCGGCCGCTTGTCGCGAATGGATGCGATGCAGGGCCAACAAATGGCGCTTGAACAAAAGAGGCGTCGAAAAGAACGCTTATTACAGGTTAGAGCAGCCATTAAGCGCATTGAAGATGAGGATTATGGGTTTTGTCTGGATTGTGACGAACCGATCAACCCGAAGCGCCTTGAAATTGATCCTTGCGCACAACGTTGTGTGGCCTGTGAGGAGAAACAGGCATGAGTATTAGCGCCTTCGAGAAGAACGACTCGTTGAGCCACCACCAGGTTATATCAGTTATTAATGGGAATATATGTTCGCGCGATCTTATGCGATTTTGATAAAAAACCAATGGCCGTTAATTGCTTTTGGCTTTCTGTCGATCTTTTTTGGCAACATTGGCCAATCGTTTTTCATCAGCTGGTATGGCAGCAGTCTTAAAGAGGCGCTGCTATTAAGTGATGCCACCTACGGCGGGATCTACGCCATTGCCACTATGACCAGTAGTGTGTTGGTGATTAGCTTTGGTGGTGTGGTGGATCGTATACGGGTCGATAAACTCCTGATCTTTTTCGCCATGTTACTGATGATCGCGTGTGCGCTGATGTATTCCGTTGACAGTGTGATAGGGCTGTTGGTGGGGTTCTTTCTATTGCGGTTTTGCGGACAAGGCTTTTTGCCTCACATCGCGCAGGCCACTGTGATTAAGCGTGCCCAGCAAGACAAAGGCAAAGCCATTAGCTTAGTCGGCAGTGGGGTCGCCATTGGCGAGGTAGTTTTACCCTCAATCGTCATTGGCTTGATCGCGTTTTTAGGCTGGCGAGAAAGCTGGTTATTCATTGGAGCCACCCTGTTAGTGGTGTTTTTACCACTGGTGCTATTTCTGGTCCGAAAAGCCGATCTTAAACGGACGCGCATCGAAGCAGACCATCAAAACCAAGCCAGTGATGCCAGCCGACGACAAGTGATTCGCGACTGGCGCTTTTGGATGATCATACCCATTGCCTTGGTGACGCCGTTTTTGGTGACCGGCGTATTTATCCAACAGGACTTTATTCTGGCAGCCAAACAGTGGACGCCAGGTGTATTAGCGGGCAGTTTCGTCTTTTACGGGGCCGTACATTGGTTGAGTTCTGTTATCTCCGGCAGCCTGATTGATAAATACCGGTCGCGAAATGTGCTTATCTTAATCCCCATTCCACTTGTTCTCGGCCTAATGGTGATTGCCAATGTTAATCACACCCTTGCCGCACCGCTTTTCATGTGCCTTTTCGGTTTAGCGATTGGCGCAACCAATCCGGTGATTAATACCTTATGGGCAGAAATGTACGGGGTCTCGCATATTGGTGCCATTCGTTCTCTGGTGACGGGCATGATGATCCTGTCCACCGCCTTGGCACCTTGGGTGTTCGGCATGGTTATCGATATCGGTTGGACGCTTAACCAACTGATTTATGCCCTGATTGGGTTGATTCTCTCCTTTACCGTGTTGCTGGTGCCTGTGTATCCACGCCTATAAACGGCAGCGCTGAACGTGGTGTGCGAAAGCGACCTTTGCCTGATGGCCGAAGTAGGCGAAAAAGAGGGCTGAAGAAAAGAATGAAATAAATCTGTGTCAAAAATATCACAATCATAGATTAACTATATGATTTATAAAAAATAAGTCTTTGTTGGGCTAAAAA
>NZ_MUES01000041.1:0-14602 GCF_001995745.1 Salinivibrio sp. ML323
TCAGTATGTACAAAGCATAGTTTGTGTTTGAAATGTGATCAAGTTTAAACTTTATATCTGTACTAAATAACATTTTTGTAATTAGTTTTCATCCATGCGCTCTGCTTCGGCTGTTTTGGTCTTGTCTTCTATTTCTATCCCGCGATAGGGCTCGCCCTCATCATCATGCAGTTGGTGGTCATACGCCGCTTGTAGACCGGTGTCCTCGATCACTTCTTCATCCCATTCTTGTTCGAGCTGGCGAGGATAGAGTGGGGAGATAATGGCAACCACAATACTGATTGACGCAAACAATGAAAAAGCATTCGCGTAACCTGTTTGCTCTATTAATAAGCCTAAAACGAGTGATCCAACCGCCTGGCCCAGTGATACGGCTAAAAACGGCAATACTGGCCCCAGTGACAGACGACCAGGAAGAAGGCGGATCCCTGTCATCAAGTACAATCCGGTTAAACTCATGTAGGCTAGGCCAAAGACTAATGCCGAAAATACGGTTAACAATAGGTTATTAGGGCTCGCTGCAATCAGTGCCATACTCGCGGCCAGCATCATTAACATTAACGAGTGGGTAATGGGTGGATTGTTGCGATCGGCTAGATCAGCGGCTATCGCGCCGCCGAGACCGGCAAGACCTACGGCAAACCATAACCACCCGGTCGCATCGGCAGGAAGCTCTCCCAGTGTGATGACCAAATCCGGTGCGAAAATCCAATACGCAGCAGAGACAAATCCCATTGCAAATGCAAAGAGTGATAAGCGCAGAAGTCGGGCCCATTGCAATCGGCTGATCGGGGGCGCAGGGGCAGCATCTGTGGGTGTGACAGGCGAGACAGATGGCAACATCCGCCAGGCGGCTACAATGCCAAGTGTCGCAAGTACTGCAAAAAACAAATAGGCCGTGCGCCAAGCCGATTCGAGCAGCAAGACTACAGGCACAGCAACGACGACACCAATGCTGGTACCCGCATTCATCACTGAACTGACTCTACCATGCAGAGCGCGATTAACGATAGCCTGCATGGCAGCGGTGAGGGCGGGCATCATCAAGCCGGTGCAAATGCCGCAAGCAAACACACCGACAGCTAGTGAGACACTGTTAGTCGATTGACTGATGACGGCGAGGCCCAGAGCGCCAAATAAACCAGAAACAATTGCAGTGATTCTTGCGCCAATGCGATCGGCAATCAGCGGCGCAAAACCAGTTGCGATCACAAAGCTAATCAACGGCAGGGCACTAATCATACCTATCTGCGAGGGGCTCAGTGCTAAGTCATCGCGGATCGGTGGGACGAACAGCCCGAATGCAAAGCGGGCTAATCCATAGCTTATGGCGATAAGTGCCGCGCCGAGTACCGCAAACTTGCTGCTAGATGGATAGGTCATGGGCCTCCTCATTCTTTGGCTCTGCCAGCTTGAATATTGCACCGGTTGGTGATGAGAAAATTGTTGTGGTTCATATCGGTTACGTCCAGCTTTTTGATTCGATAACATGGATCTTGGTTACTCAATAACCACAATAACCTTTCTTTTTGTAGCACATTAAGTTGGTTGGGGTTTGTTTAATATCAAAAGTAGTGTTTCCGTGTGTGCTAGGGTGAATAACCCAATTCTCCAGATGGAGTGCTTGAATGTTGTTAAATGTCACCGACAAACAAAAAGAAGATAAGATCCCACCATTATTCCGGTTGGGATTTCGGCCCTTCTTCCTCTTTGGTGCTCTTTACTCCTGTCTGGTCATTGTTATATGGAGTGGGCTGTACACCCATCCTGGGATGGTGTCACTCACRGTGCCTTCGCTTTGGTGGCATGCCCACGAGATGCTGTTTGGCTTTTCAATGGCCATTGTCGGTGGTTTTTTAATGACGGCGGTGCAAAACTGGACGGGTGTGCCAGGTACCCGGGGATCGAAGCTTTTCGCCATTTTTTCATTATGGCTGTTGGCGCGATTGAGCTTCTGGGTGGATGTCCCGATTTGGGCGAGCCTTGTACTTGATACCCTATTTATGGCCTGTGTGGCGTGGTCCTTGGGTTATCGCGTGGTAGTGACTAAGCGTCAACGTAATTATATTTTTATCCCCGTTTTGGCCATCGCGGCTTTACTGAACGCTTTGTCTTATGGTGCGTTGTTAGGAGAGGTTGCCCTGCCTATAAACCAAGTTTGGCACAGTACCTTGCTTTGGTTCATGCTGCTTATTAGCGTAATGGGTGGCCGTGTGATCCCGTTTTTCACGGAGAAAAAGTTGGGTATACAGGTGTCCAGCACACCTGTGTGGCTAGAGCGAGCGATTATCGCTCTGTTTGTGCTATTGATTGGCGTCACTTTGGTGTCCGGCACTGATAACATGGTCGCGCGTGGGTTGCTGCTCACAGCGGGTATTGCGCAATGTGTTCGGCTCTACCGCTGGAAAGGTTGGAAAGCGTACCAGGTGCCGATGCTGTTTTCGCTTCATCTATTTTATGTCTTTTTACCACTTGGATTGATATTAAAAGCGGTGGTGATTAACCCCTGGGCATCAAACCTTATCTGGCACTTATTCGCGATAGGTGCACTCGGGGGCGTTGTCCTGGCCATGATTGCGCGAGTCACGCTTGGCCATACTGGGCGCAATGTTTATCAGGGCCCCGCTGTTTCGTGGCTGTTCTATGCCTTACTTATTTCTGCACTCGTCCGAGTATTTGGCATCTGGTTTTGGCCGGTGTATACCCTAGAGCTGGTTGCTGCATCAGCACTGCTGTGGACGATTAGCTATGGCTGGTTTGCGGTGCGATTTGGCCCCATGCTGAGCCAAGCACGCGCAGATGGCGCGGCGGGGTAATGTATGACGCTTTACCGGACTGTGTTGGATTGATGCTAGGTAGTCTAACGCCTAATCATTGATGAGATGGCTAATATAGATGGAAGGCGTTTGTCAATTAGTAGGTTGTTTATTGTCGTTTTTTCTGGCGAACAACTAACATTAGACCTAATATGCAGTTACACACTTTAAAAGCGCTGTCTCATTTTTAATAATGATTTAAAAGAGGCAGAGTTTGATATCACCGTCTTCCCTTTTCGTCACCTTAGGTGGGAGATAGGGTGTCGCAAGCAGGTCGAATGGACGTCATCGCACGGGAACCATAATGAAGAAAACGAACTACTATGCATTGAAGTTGGCGTTTACCTATTTCTTTTTTGCGACTTTGTGGATCCTTTTTTCCGATCGCCTGGTGACAGCGTTGGCAACGAATCTAGAGATGCATGAATTAGGACAAGCATTCAAAGGGCATTTCTTTGTGGTGGTGACGTCGATGATGCTCTGGAGCCTGGCAAGAAGGAATCACTTGGCGTTAGAGCGAGCGAGTGACATTGATAGTGTCACAGGGTTGCACAGCCCTTCAGTGTTTATGCGTCATGTGGATACCTTGCTTGCCCCACAGGAGCAACAAACCTCGTATGTTTTGGTGATTATCGACATTGATGGGTTTACATCACTCACCAATAAACTTGGGTTTGAACGTACTAATCATCTGCTGTCTGACATGGCTCATGCCATTGAGGAATCAACGCTATTCGATAAACTTACGTCGCGCATCCACGCAGACCGCTTTGCCTGCCTTGTTGCGTTAGACGGTGCCAGCGATATGGCGCTCTATATTGATAGACTACACCGTGAATGTCATCGACATTTACAACGATACGAGCAACAGGCGACCTGTTCGATAGGGGTGGCGTTATTCGGACCAGATGGTGACGATGCTGCCACCTTGATGACGGCAGCTACGCGCGCGCTTAATGAGGCTAAAAAACGCAAAAACACCGTAACCTATCATGATATTCACTTAACCGAGCAAGCCCAAAAGCGCAGGCAGCTCGTTTCTGCACTCAGAGTTGCAATCAATAACAAAGAGATTGAGGTTGTCTTTCAACCGCAGTATCGCCTGACGTCAGGCGAGTTAAGCGGCTTGGAAGTATTGGCGAGATGGACCCATGAAACCTATGGTGTGGTGCCACCGAGTACGTTTATCACGCTCGCCGAAGAACAGGGTTTTTGCGAGGAGCTAACGGCGCTCGTACTCGAAAAAGCTGCCAATCAGCTACGCGATAGTGACCTGTTGGGAACTGTTATTCAGCGTGTGTCGGTAAATATTTCTGCGGTTGAGTTTAATAGCCAGAGTGCGATCCGGCGTATTGATGATTACTTGAAATTGAACCCAGAATTCGCGCGTTACCTGTGCCTAGAAATAACCGAAACCGCAGCACTTGATGATATTCTCGAGTGCGCGCGAGTGGTTGATACCCTCAAACGCCATGGCGTGGCCTTCTCCATTGATGATTTTGGTGTGGGATATACCTCTTTAGGGATGTTTAACCGAATCAACGTCGATGAAATCAAGATTGACCGCAGTTTCATCCACTCGATGGAAACCGACAGTCGTGCCAAAGCGATCACTGCAGGTATTATTGATATTGCCAAACGTCTAGAAATCAACGTGGTCGCTGAAGGTGTGGAAACGGCCACGCAGCTAGCATTGTTAAAAAGCTTTGGTTGCGAATATGTGCAAGGGTATTACTTGGGTTATCCTTCTACGCTATCCGAATTGAAAGTGGCGATGCCTGTCCGAAAGGTAAACGCTAACATAGATAACTCATAAAGCACCGCCAACATCCACTCGATAAATCACCTAAATATCATACACCAAGCTATCTTCCGCTAAGAATGGCCAATTGAGGCGGTGCGGCTCTGTGTCTGTGCCGTTGAAAAAGTATCCGCGGTGCGGCATCGCATACACGGTATCGCCCTTTTGATACGGTGCGGCTTGCCACGCATGATGAGTTAAGGTGGCCTCCCATAGTTGTTCACTCTCCCAGCCTTGTGGGGCGAGTGATACCCGTACCTCGGCACCAACCGGGTTGATAGAGACCACACGCATGGGCAGCGAGAGTTGACTATTGGGTTTATCAGCCAGGGTTAACTCATGGCTGCGCACATACAAACTGCCTGACTGTTGGGTGTGCGTGTTTAGTGTGGGTTGAATAAAGGCATTGCCATTTTGCCACGTGCCTTGCTGATAGTGGCCGGAAAAAACATTCACGTTCCCTAAAAAATCAAACACAAAGCGGCTTTTCGGCGCAGCATAAAGATCGACCGGACTGTCGACTTGTTCAATTTGCCCATTACTCATCACCACCACGCGATCCGAAAGCTCCAGGGCTTCGTCTTGGTCGTGAGTGACAAACACACTGGTAAAAGCCATTTCATCGTGTAGTCGGCGTAACCATTGGCGCAACTCTTTGCGTACTTGTGCATCTAACGCACCGAACGGTTCGTCGAGCAATAAGATCTCCGGCTGGGTCGCCAACGCTCGCGCCAGTGCGATACGTTGCTTTTGTCCGCCCGATAATTGCTCGGGATACCGTTGGCCCAGATGGCCTAACTGCACGACCTCAAGCAGTTGGTTCACCCGTTGCGTAATCGTGGCTGGGGAGGGGCGCTCGCGACGTGGCATCACTTGCAAGCCAAAGGCGATGTTCTCTGCCACCGTCATATGTTTGAACAAGGCGTAGTTTTGAAAAACAAACCCGACACGGCGATCCCGCACATGGACGCGGGTGACATCGCGCTCGCCAAATAGGATCTGGCCGCTGTTACTGCTTTCTAATCCGGCAATAATGCGCAATAACGTGGTTTTACCGGAGCCTGAGGGCCCAAGCAGTCCCATCATCTCGCCTTGCTCTATGGTAAGTGATAACGGCGATAACGCTTGGAACTGGCCAAAGTGTTTAGTGATGTTGTTCAGTTGAATACGCATGGCTTACGGCTCACTTTGGTTCGTTTGTAAGGTTAAGCGGGCAGGCGTTGACGCCCTGCTTTCATCCATCGGCGCGGTGCTGGCGTGTGCACGGTGTTGACGCCATTCCACCAAGGCTTTCAATGCCAAGGTAGCGAGTGCCATAAAGGCAAGTAATGACGCACAGGCGAAGGCTGCTTGAGTTTGGTAATCTTCGTAAAGAAGCTGTACCTGCAAAGGCAGGGTATTGGTTTGACCGCGAATGCTGCCTGACACCACTGCCACCGCGCCAAACTCACCGATGGCCCGGGCATTGGTCAAGATCACCCCGTATATCAGGGCCCACTTGATGTTCGGTAAGGTGACGCGTCGAAACAGTTGCCACCAAGACGCCCCTAAAATCACCGCCGCTTCTTCTTCGGCGTGCCCTTGCTGTTGCATCAGCGGAATAAGCTCGCGAGCAACAAAGGGGCAGGTGACAAAAATGGTGACTAATACAATGCCAGGCAGTGCAAACATCACTTGTAAATCATGCTCAAACAACCACGCGCCTAGCCAACCGTTACTGCCGTACAGCAGCAAATAGAGTAGACCGGCGACCACAGGTGATACCGCGAAGGGAATATCAATCAAGGTGGTGACCAGTTTTCGGCCTGGGAACTGAAACCGAGTTACCGCCCATGCGAGCATGACACCAAACACTAAGTTAACCGGCACCGTGATAACGGCAACCAATAGCGTTAACCCAATCGCATGGCGTGTATCGGGGGCAAGAAGGTGCTCAAAATAGGTACCAATACCGTCAGAAAATGCAATAGAAAAAATGCTCAATAAGGGAAGCACCAACACGAGCGCAACCAGTATCAGCATTAAGCCAATCAAACTACGTTTGATCCAAACAGAATCACCGATTCGGGCAGTGTGGGGAGTCATAAAGCTATCCTTAGCGACCGTGAATGCGTTTTAAGTAGCGACCTTGCCATAGGTTGATCGCAAACAGTAACGACAATGATGCCATCAAAATCACTGAGGCAATCGCACTTGCCGCTGGGAAATTAAACTCTTGCAAACGGACAAAAATCATCAAGGAGGTGATCTCGCTGACGTAGGGCATATTGCCAGCAATAAAAATCACCGCACCGAATTCACCCAGACTGCGGGTAAATGATAAGGCCACACCCACTAACAACGCTGGCTTGATGGTCGGCAGGATAATCCGCCAAAACACTGCACTGTCACTCGCCCCGAGCACAGTGCCCGCTTCTTCTTCCTCTTGGGAGATCTCTTCCAACACGGGTTGAACAGTACGCACCACAAACGGCAAGCTGGTAAACATCATGGCAATCACGATCCCAAGCGGCGTGTAGGCAACTTGGATACCGACGTTGGCAAGCACACTGCCTATCCAGCCGTTATCAGCGTACAGGGTGGCGAGCGTGACACCGGCAACAGCGGTGGGCAGAGCAAACGGCAAATCAACCAGCGCATCGACGAAGCGTTTGCCTGCAAAGTCGTATCGCACCAGCACCCAAGCAAAGAGTAGGCCAATCACACCGTTTAATAATGAGGCAATCAGCGCCGCGCCAGCCGTGACCTTATAACTGGCGACAATGCGTGGGTCCGTGATGGCAAACCAGTATTCTTGCCAACTCATCTGACTGGTCTGCATGATAAGGCCGCTGGCCGGTAACAGCAGGATCAAGCTGATGAACAGCAAAGATACGCCCAAACTGATGCCAAACCCGGGCAGCACGCGCTGCTGACGTGCTGCCCAAGGCATGAATTGGCGTTGATAAGATAGCGATGGCATAGCGTCTCAATACCTAGGAAACGTTAACGGCGTTGCAGTTGGTCGAGTTTTCCGCCACTGGCAAAGTGCGTTTTCATGGCCTGGTCCCAACTCCCTGCGATAGCTTCCACGGTCAGCAATTCGACTTCAGGGAAACGATCGGCATTGTCTTTGACCACGTCAGGGTGATGGACGCGGTAGTTAAAATCGGCCAATAAGCGCTGTGCTTTTTCGCTATATAGGTAAGACAAATACTCGGTCGCCAGCTCAGTGGTGCCGTTGCGTTTGGCGTTACGCTCAACCACGGCGACGGGGAACTCGGCCAAAATCGAGGTTTTAGGCACCACAATATCGTATTTATCACTGCCATATTGCTGGCGGATATTATTGACCTCTGATTCAAAGGTGACCAGCACATCACCAATACCGCGTTCAACAAATGAGGTGGTTGCGCCGCGGCCACCGGTATCAAACACCGCCACATTGGCGAGAAGCTGTTTCAAAAATTGGTCTTGTTGCTCGGTGTTGTCTTTTCCGAACGCCTTTTGCGCATAACCGAGTGCGGCAAGATAGGTATAACGTGCATTACCGGAGGTTTTTGGATTCGGGAAAACAGAAGCGACGTCGTCCTTGGCCAAATCATCCCAATTTTCAATATTCTTTGGGTTGCCCTTGCGCACCAAAAACGCGGTGGTGGAGTAGTACGGCGAGCTACTGTTGGGGAAATTCTCTTTCCAGTTTTTGTCGATCAACTTGCCGCGATCGTGCAGTACCTGCACATCAGTGACTTGGTTAAAGGTGACGACATCCGCTTGCAGCCCTTGCATGATGGCGCGCGCTTGCGCCGATGAACCGCCATGGGATTGCTTAATCGTTACGGAGTCGCCGGTTTTTTCTTGCCAGTGCTCTGCGAATAGTGGGTTGTAGTCGGCAAAAAGCTCCCTTGCGATATCATAAGAAGAGTTCAACAGTGTTTGTTCAGCGGCAAATACCTGTGCGCTGCTGGTGGCAAGTAGGGCCGACAGAGCCAGCGTTTTGAATACCTTCATTGTAATGTTCCTTAATGACCGGTTGATGCTTGTTCAACAAAAGAAGTCGCTATAAGTCACAGAATAAAAGCAATCATTAGGAATAAAAAACAGTTTTACTATAACCATTTTGTATATGTTAGTGACAATTTATCTGCGTGCCAGTGATAAACCCTTGTAACATGGCGTTTATAGACAGTGCCCCATGGCATGACGCCAGTGAAAAAGATAGGCAGAGGTAAGAGACGTGACTGATTTCCCAACGCTTGAAGACTACGTAGGACAAACACCCTTGGTACGCTTGCAGCGTCTAGGCGCTGATACGGGGAGTACTGTTTTGGTTAAACTTGAAGGCAATAACCCGGCCGGTTCGGTCAAAGATAGGCCCGCGCTGAACATGATTGTGCAGGCCGAAGCGCGGGGAGATATCCAACCGGGCGATACCTTGATTGAAGCGACCAGTGGCAACACCGGGATAGCGCTGGCAATGGCGGCGGCGATTAAAGGCTATCGTCTGATTTTAATCATGCCTGAAAATGCTACCCAGGAGCGCAAAGATGCGATGCGTGCCTATGGCAGTGAGTTGATTCTCGTCTCTCAAGCGTCGGGAATGGAAGGTGCGCGTGATTTGGCGTTATCCATGCAATCACAGGGCAAGGGCAAAGTGTTGGATCAGTTCAATAATCCGGATAATTTTCAGGCTCATGTGACTGGTACAGGGCCTGAAATTTGGCAGCAAAGCCAACAAAAAATCACCCAATTTATCGCCAGCATGGGCACCACAGGCACCATTGTGGGAACCTCAAAGTACCTAAAAACGCAAAACCCCGCGATTAAAACCATTGGTTTACAGCCTACCGAGGGGAGCGCGATTCCCGGTATTCGCCGCTGGCCGGCTGAGTATTTACCCGGCATTTACACCGACGAGCATATCGACGAGGTGATGGACATTTCTGAACAAGAGGCGAAAGAGACTGCGCGTGCCCTCGCCAGAGAAGAGGGTATATGTGCGGGGGTTAGCTCGGGTGGTGCGGTGTTTGCGGCCCTACAAGTCGCCAAAGCCGAACCCGGCTCTGTGGTGGTGGCCATTATTTGCGATCGCGGCGATCGCTATTTATCGTCTGGGTTGTTTTCTTAACCGTTCTAGCTAAAAGATCTAGGTCGTAATGATGAGAAAAAATTACTTAGTATGAGGGACAATGCAATAAACGCAAAAGTAGATGGTTTTCTAGGCGATTATGGAATCTTTTAATACAAGCTAGATGGTAATTAACTCTTTGTTATCAATGGTAATATGTTTTTTGTTACATTTTTCATTCTTCTAATGCTTATTAGTTAATACGCCTAATTATCGGATAAATAAAGATGCTCTACGCTTTACTGATATTACGCGACTAATAACGTAGTTCACATACTTTAAAATGTTCTTGTGGATTGGCTAGCCACTGAAGTAAAGAAGCATGAAAAGTAACGATATGGTCCTAGAGTTAACGGGGGAGCCACCATGATGTTTAATAAAACTAGACGCCTACTTACCGAAAGCGAGACAAACAGAGAACAACTAGAAATCGAGCTTGATGCCATCATAGAAGGTGTTGCCACCATCACCTTCTCTCCTGATGGAATTGTGCTCAGTTGCAATCAACTATTACTTGATATTATTGGTTACGAGAGTAATGAAGTGGTTGGACAGCACCACTCGGCAGTATGTTTTCCTGAAACGACAGAGTCCCAAGAATACCGCGATTTTTGGATGCGTCTCGGTCAGGGCGAAAGACAGAAGGGCGTTTTTCGACGCCGGCACAAAAATGGTAACGAAATTTGGATGGATGCGTCTTATTTTCCAGTTAAAGATAAAACCGGACGAGTGGTTAAAGTTCGCAAAATCGCGTCCGATGTGACGCGAGTCCACCAAGAAAAAGCCAAAAAAGAGGCGTTGTTTATGGCGCTCGACCGTTCCATGGCGGCCATCATTTTTACCCCCCAAGGCAACATTATCCATGCTAACGACAATTTTTTAGCCACAGTGGGATATGAGTTAGATGACATTGTAGGGCAGCATCATCGTATATTCTGCGACGCTGACTTTTATGAGCAAAATCCGAACTTTTGGGCAGAACTGGAAGATGGACAATTTAAGGGTGGACAATATCAACGGCGAGACAAATTGGGCAATGAAATCTGGTTAGAAGCCACTTATAACCCCATATTCGGTGATAGTGGGCGTGTTGAAAAGATCGTGAAATTTGCTTCCAACATCACTGCACGTGTGCAGAAAAGCCATGCAGTCTCTCAAGCCGCTGAACTCGCCCACCATTCGTCAGCCGCGACACTTCAACATGTTGAGGATGGTAGTGCTTTGCTCAAAGAAGCGGTCGATATCACTAGCCATGTCACTGAGAAAATGCAATCAACGGCTGAGCAACTCCACCAACTGACTGAGCACGCACAGAGCATTGAAGAGATTGTGACCACGATTAATCAAATCGCTGAACAAACCAATTTACTTGCTTTAAATGCTGCTATTGAAGCAGCTCGTGCCGGCGAGATGGGCAGAGGATTTGCTGTGGTAGCTGATGAAGTGAGAAGTTTAGCCAAACGCACCAGTGAATCGACAACACAAATCGCCAATGTTGTCGATGAAAATAGAAAATTGACCCATGGTGTGAGTGAGTCGATGGAAGAAGTGGCAGTAGAATCGGAGCAGAGCCGAGAAAAAATTGCCTCAGCGGAAACTGTCATGCGTGATATTTATGCCGGAGCTGAAGAGGTCTCTGATACAGTTCAACGTCTCGCTACTTAGCGCTAAACTCTGGCGCCCTGTCTAAAGCGGATATCAGGGCGCATCATCTCGTATGAGTCTATTTAAGTTTTTACTGGTGACGGTATTCGTGTTTGCTGAAGATAGGTTATGACGCGCATCCCGACTAGCATGCTAATCACAAATAGACCGAT
Source organism: Salinivibrio sp. ML323 (assembly GCF_001995745.1). Lineage (NCBI taxonomy): Bacteria > Pseudomonadati > Pseudomonadota > Gammaproteobacteria > Vibrionales > Vibrionaceae > Salinivibrio > Salinivibrio sp. ML323. Next base: position 11,542 of record NZ_MUES01000041.1, read on the forward strand.
CGGTAGTGCGCCGGAGCCAATAGCCGTGATCGCCGGTCCTGGGCAAAGTCCGGCGAGTCCCCAGCCGGTGCCAAAGAGTAATGCGCCGCCGATGAGTTTTTTATCAAGCGTTTGCGTCTTGGGTAGACAAAATTGATCGGCCAGTACGGGGTTTTTCTGCCGACGTACGGCCAAAAAGTAGCCGGGAACAAAGACCAACAGCGCACCGCCCATCACAAATGCAAGGCTGGGATCCCACTGGCCGAATACATCCAGAAAGCCAATCACCTTCGCGGGATTGACCATGCCTGACACCATCATACCCACACCGAAGATAAAGCCTGAGAGTAGAGCAACAAGGCGAAACATAAGCGATAAACGTCCTTAAAAGTGTAAACGAACAAAAACAGTGACAAAGGCAGCACCCATAAAAGTGAGCGTTGCCACGATTGACCGTTTCGATAAGCGACCCATGCCACAAATGCCATGACCACTGGTACAGCCGTTACCTAATTTAGTGCCTATCCCGACCAGCAACCCCGCGAGTACGGCAACCATAGGTGTGAGTGCAGGCGCAAGGCTTGTGTAGTTGGGTAGTTCAAAACCGATAAATGGCATCAAGATGCCAGCACTGACCATCCCTAGCAAAAACAACCCTCGCCATTGAGCTTCACGGCCGTGTGATGATAACGCGCCTGACACAATACCGCTGATCCCGGCAATACGGCCATTAAGCGCTAATAGTGCCAGACAGGCTGCACCAACTAGCATGCCACCAAATAGGGCCTCCCATGGGATAGGGAACGTCATGATTTCCTCTCAATGACTCAAAACAGGTTACAATTAAATAATACAGGCAGCATACTGAGATTTGTGCATAAGTCAATTCTAATTTAGTTTAAGTTGTTTTAGTGGTTGGTGTATGCCTAAAATTGAAGACTTGGGCAATTTGAAAAAACAACGCCTCTAAAAAAGCGCGAGCAGATGCTCGCGCTTTTGGCTGACACTGAAGCCTCTCGTTCCTATGCCTTGGCAAACTTGTAGGTGCGATAGCCCCCAATTAAGTTGCGAGCTTTAAAACCATGATTGACTAACTGGCGGTAGGCGACGTTGCCTCTGAGACCGACCTGACAGTAAATCAAAATTTCTTTGTCTTTGGGCAGTTCATCGATGCGTCCACGCAGTTCGTCGACCGGAATATGGATATCACCATCGATATACTGACCGTTTTCGCGCTCGGGGGCATTACGCACATCCAGCAGCACTTGATCATCACGCAGTGCACCTAACTCGTGGTAATGAATCGCTTTAGCGTCACCCTTAATGAGGTTGGTTGCTACAAAGGCCGCTTGATTGATCACATCTTTAGCACTGCCATACGGCGGCGCGTAGGTGAGTTCTAGATGTTGGAGTTGCTCAACGGTCATGCCGGCACGTTGTGCTACGGCCATGACATCAATGCGTTTATCAAYGCCGTCTTTACCCACCGCTTGTGCGCCTAAAATGGCGCCCGTATCCGGGGCAAACAGCAGCTTAAATGAGACAATCTCTGCGCCGGGATAATAACCCGCATGACTGGCGGCGTGAACATAGACCTTTTGGTAGTCGATGTCAGCGTGCTTGAGTTGTTTCTCGTTTTGGCCCACTGAGGCGACCGCGAGATCGAATACTTTACAGATAGCGGTGCCTTGGGTGCCGAGATAATGCTCAGTGCTGCCTAGCATGTTGTCAGCGGCCATGCGTCCTTGACGGTTCGCTGGGCCAGCCAATGGCACCAACGTCGGCTTGTGAGTGACAAAGTCAATCTCTTCCACCGCATCGCCGACGGCGTAAATATCGGGGTCTTGGGTCTGCATGGTGCTGTTGACCACAATCCCGCCTTTTTCACCAATGGCAAGTCCCGCCTGTTGCGCCAGCGTGACTTCAGGCTTAACGCCAACGGCCATGATCAACAATTCAGTATGCAGCGTGTCACCATTATTGAGCGTGAGGCTCAGTGAACCTTCTAAGTGTTGCGGCTCACTCGGCTCGCCTGCATCATCACTGGCAACATGCGTGGTAGGAATAAACTCGGCGGACTCCAGCGCGGTGCCTAAACGTAAATCCACCTCTTGATCGCGAATGGTTTGATGGACAAATCCCGCCATTTCTCGGTCGACGGGCGTCATCACCTGATCGGCCATTTCCAACAGGGTGGTTTTAATCCCGCGTTGATGCAGCGCTTCCATCATCTCAAGGCCAATAAAGCCCCCGCCGACGACAGTCGCATGACTGGGATTATTCATATCAATGGTATGCAAAATCGCATCCATATCTGGAATATTGCGAAGCGAGTGAGTCAGCGGGTTATCTAAGCCAGGAATAGGCGGCATGATGGGGGCCGCACCTGGGCTTAACAGTAACTTGTCGTAACTTTCTTGATAATCGCTGCCATCGGCACGGGTGACGGTGATGGTTTTGGCCTCGCGGTTAATCGCGGTGACTGTGCTGTTGATGCGCACATCCACATTAAAGCGGGCGCGAAAACTGTCCGGGGTTTGCAGCAAGAGTTTACTGCGGTCGGTAATGTCACCCCCGATATGATAAGGCAAACCACAGTTAGCGAACGAGACGTACGGGCCACGTTCGAACATGATGATTTCCGCTTCTTCACTTAAACGACGGGCGCGAGCAGCGGCAGAAGCGCCACCGGCGACGCCGCCAATAATCACGATTTTGGTCATTATGACTCCATTAAGCGTTGCTTAGTCCAAGTTTTTTCAGGAAAAAGGCAGCCGGACAAATCCCTGTAAACGCACTTTGGATCAGGTTTACGCCAACGAAAACGGTTAGCCAAACAAATTGGCTATGAACTGTGAGGGTAAGCACGACAGAAAGTAGCACCATCATGCCAGCGATTACGCGTACGCCATTATCAATTGTCATAGCAAAACTCCTTTGCATCATCTACACGATTACCCGACAGACCGAACCGTTTTGGCTCGAACGCCTTCAGTGTTTGTCGGCACTGGGATTACTCTAGAAGTTGTGTTTAGAAAAGTCTAATAATAATTTACCTAAATTAGAATTGACTAAATAAAAT
>NZ_MUES01000042.1:0-11957 GCF_001995745.1 Salinivibrio sp. ML323
GACCAATAATAAAAAGTTTGATAGGGAATAGCGTTATCTTGGCAAAACTGCTTAATGGACACTGTGCTTTGCTTTTGTTGTTCAATGATCGCCGCCCAGTGCGCGCGTTTTTGTGCTTGTTTCATGGTACCTCCGCTTAAAAAGGTACTATGGCAAAGCCCGTGTCTTATGGGTATGTGGGGTTTATTAACCGCTTACTTCGCAAGCGCGTTTAGCGCTTCTAGAATGTTATCCACCGCAAAGCCTGCACGCATCGGCACGGAGAACTTCTGCACACCGTAAAATCCGGCCACGTTAGCGCGTTTATTCACAAGGCTAAACCCCAACTGCCGGCGGCCATACAGCAAACTCAGCACCGAGCATGAATGCTGCCAATCGGGTTTGTTCCAGCAGTTTGGCGCGATATAAAGCGCCTCGCCACCGACCAACGTGTGTGTTTTTACGCCCTCAGGCGTCGAGACAATATTGGTATATTGACCAGACACCACAATTTCTAAGCGTGGAAAGTTAACTTGATAGCTAAAAGGCTCAGGCACTTGCCAATCATTGGCAAAGATCACCCGACCAAACTGCTCGTCAGGTGATTTCAGTAGTTCAAGCAAATGAGAAAAGCTGGTAGGTGTCGAGGCTTTCATTATCATCCCTATCCGATCGTTTTCGGGCTCGCTGTCCAAAACGGCAAATGACCGCAAACGGCGTCAGTACGACGCATCAGCAACACCGCCATTATACCCATACGATCTGCCATTGCCGTTAATGAGCGAGATCACATTAAAAATGGTTGGGCACAATCATCCAGTAAATGCTATTTCTCTGCACTATTTTCCAGCCGCATACGGGCGCAAACTGATCACCATGTTCACACGAATCGGCAGGAGCCCATCATGATATCTGAACTGATCAACGAGCGCTTGATACGTCTCAACCTCGACGCCACCAGCAAGCAAGCTGTATTTAATGAACTGAGCCAAGCATTGGTCGATAATGACCGTGTTAGTGATAAAGCCGCATTTATTGCGGATGTGAATGCGCGCGAAGCCCTAGGTAATACAGGCTTTGAAGCGGGCATCGCACTTCCTCATGCAAAAAGTGACGCCGTTACCAAACCCGGTGTGGTCATCGGTATTAGCCGAGACGGCATCGATTACGGTGCAGAAGATGGCGAGCGGTCTCATATCTTTTTTATGATTGCCTCTCCCACTAACGGTGGCGACCATCATATTGAAGTGCTGGCTTCCCTTTCTTCCAAACTTATTGAGCCAGGATTCACGCAAGCGCTGCTTGCAGCCAACACGCCCAGTGAGGTCATGACCCTGCTGACTCAGCCCAGCAAAGAAAGCAATAATACCGGACCGAAAAAAGGCCTTATTATTGGTGTAACCGGTTGTCCGGCGGGGGTGGCACATACCTATTTAGCGGCCGAAGCGCTTGAAAAAGCCGCTGACGAGCTGGGCTATGAGATAAAAGTAGAAACCAACGGCTCGATTGGGGTTAAAAACTCACCCACACAAGACGACATATTACGCGCCGATGCGATTGTCGTTGCCTGTGATAAACAAACCGATATGACCCGCTTTAACGGCAAAGCTGTGGTCGAAGTCGGCGTTAAAGAAGCAATTCGCGACGGTAAAGGCTTAATCGAAAACGCACTTAATGCCAGCCCTTATCAAGCCGCGGGTACGTCCAAGCAAAGCACAAACGCCAACGCACCGTCCACTGGCACCACAAACTGGCGAAGTAACTTATATCGCTATCTGATGAATGGTGTCTCGCACATGATCCCCTTTGTGGTCACTGGCGGGCTATTGATTGCGCTGTCTCTCGCCATTGGCGGTGAGCCAACGGAAGCGGGCATGGCCATTCCAGAAGGCAGTGCATGGCAACAAGTGCTCGATGTCGGTGTGATTGCCTTCCAATTAATGATCCCAGTGCTTGCCGGCTATATCGCCTATGCGATTGCCGATCGCCCGGCACTTGCGCCAGGGTTAATTGGTGGCTGGATAGCGAATACCGGCAGCTTTTACGGTGCTGAAGCGGGCACCGGCTTTATCGGTGCCATCATTGCGGGTTTGCTTGTGGGGTATTTCGTCAAATGGGTCAGCGGAATTAATTACCATAAATTCCTCCAACCACTCGTTCCCATTATGATTGCGCCGATTACCGGTACCCTGTTTATCGCCGCGCTATTTATTTTTGTGATTGGGGCGCCCATTGCCAGCCTGATGGATTCACTTACCGCCATGCTCACCGCCATGAGCACCGGTAACTACATTTTATTAGGGATTGTACTGGGCGGCATGGCAGGCTTTGATATGGGGGGTCCATTCAATAAAGTGGCTTTCTTATTCTCAGTGGGGATGATTGCCAGCGGACAAACCCAATTTATGGGCGCGATGGCCTGTGCTATCCCAGTCGCTCCCCTAGGAATGAGTTTAGCAACCGTGCTAGGCCGTAAGCTTAATATCTTTGAAGCCACTGAACACGAAGCCGGTAAAGCGGCGGGGGCTATGGGCCTGGTCGGAATTTCAGAAGGGGCGATTCCCTTTGCCGCCCAAGATCCTATTGCGGTGATCCCCGCCAATATGATTGGTTCGATGGTGGCGGCGGTGATGGCCTTTGGATTCGGTGTGACTAACAGCGTGGCGCATGGTGGCCCCGTGGTGGCATTACTGGGCGCGATGAACAAGCCTGTTATTGCCCTTGTTTGTATGGTTGCCGGCGCGGTGGTGACTGCATTGGTTTGCGTTAGCTTGAAGAAGGCACGCAAAGCCCAGTGGCTGCAATCAGCCGCTTAATTATGCTATAACCACACCATTATTATCACTTTCGGCCTCGCCAATCGGGGCCGATTTTCTCGTTTAAGACTATATTCTCTCGTTTAAGAGTACAGCTTGTATGAATAGCCCATTTCACTCACAGCCATTTTTTTTAATGCGCAATCCCATTCAAACCTATCAATGGGGGAGCTGCACGGCTCTGCCAGCACTGTTTAATATTGCGAACCCCGACCAACAGCCGCAAGCTGAAATCTGGATGGGCGCGCACCCTAAAGCCAGCTCCGAGATACAAGTTGGTACAGACTGGCTGCCACTCAACACACTGATTGAATCTGATCCGCAATCCGCCTTATCCGCTGAGATTTATCAACGCTTTGGTGAACTGCCTTTTCTATTCAAAGTGCTCGCCGCAGACACAGCGTTATCCATCCAGGTACACCCAAGCAAACAAGAAGCCGAACACGGCTATCAAAAAGAAAACCAACAAGGCATTTCCCTATCCGCCGCACATCGTAACTACAAAGATCCCAATCACAAACCTGAACTGATTTATGCGCTGACCCCGTTTAAGGCGATGAACGGGTTTCGTCCCTATTCAGACATTATTGCGAACATTGCAAAAATCAATCACGATTCACTCACCCCAATTTTTCAAGCCTTTACCGACTCCCCGGCTGAAGACACGCTACAAAGCGCCTTCGCTCAGCTATTAGCGCTTGAGGCAACCGATAAAGCGGCAGCAGTCGACGCTTTAATGGCAGTGGCCAATCAAAACGCGACGGAAGCCCCCTTCGATACCATTATTGATTTGGCGACACAGTATCCAGGAGATGTCGGCCTGTTTGCGCCGTTATTGCTAAATGTCGTGACACTCGCGCCGGGGGAAGCGATGTTTTTGCACGCCCGCACCCCTCACGCTTACATCAACGGCGTCGGACTCGAAGTCATGGCCAACTCCGACAACGTATTGCGAGCCGGACTCACCCCCAAGCATATCGATGTTGATGAGCTGATTGCCTGCACAAGCTTTGCTCCTATAGCAACGGCTAACATAACACTCGAACCGACACGCACTGACCAAGGAACGCATTACCCGGTCGCGGTGCCTGATTTTTCTTTTACGCATTACCTTCAGGTTGACGATCTCACATGCCATATGCACAGCGGTGAAATCATCTTCGCCATTGATGCCCCACTGACTGTTTCTCATGGCGACCACAAGCTGACCATTGAAAAAGGCGAGTCTATTTTTATACCGGCGTGTACGAGCGAGTATCAATTACACTGCCAGGGCGGCGCTGTAAGGGTGTTTAATCAGATAGGATAAATGAGGAGGGGCCTAGAATACGGAATACGGAATACGGAATACGGAAAAAGCGTATCGTGCTTGGCCCCGATCTTCTCCGTATTCTGTAAGCGCAGCGCTACGTATTCCCATTCACGAATACCGATGACGGAATACAGAGTACAGAAAGAGCAAAAGCGCCGATGCGAACATGTTCTGCTCTATCTGGTCTCTTTCTGTATGCCGTATTCAAATAATAGCGCTGATTTAGATTGAATAAATCCGCTTAATTGCCGCCAGCGCATTACCAACCAGCGCCTCGGCTTGTTCTGCCTCATCACTTTCAGCATAACACCGTAATTCAGGTGCGTTACCTGATGGTCGTAGGTGAACAATATCACCGCTACTCAGCGTAAGACGCAATCCATCGGTTGTATCCACATCGGAGACAGTCCAGCTTGCCATATCAAACTTAGCCAAAAGTGATTGCGGCGATTGAACCCCCTCTTCAATCAACGCTTGGCTAGTAGACTTATCCACTTCTTTTAATCTATCACTGGCTGTGTACCGGGTAGGCAATGCCGCAACACGATTCGCCAACTGACCAACCGTACTTGCCATAACTACAATCGCCGGTAAAACCGCATCGCGTGTTGGTAGTGCCTTGAGGGCTTGCCCATTGAGTTGAACATCACTGCCGAGCAGAAAACCACCATTCGCTTCAAAGCCCGCCACTGAAGTCGCATGCTGACTAAGCTCGCTCAATACCTCAATAACGTAAGGGGAGCCAATTTTCGTACGCTTGACTTGTTTAAAGCCCGTTAGCCCGTCAATCATAGTATTGCAGCTAACAGGCATCGCAATGGCTTCAATACATAAGTCTTGCGCACACAATGCACATAAGGTATCGCCACGTAGCCATGTACCCTGCTCATCGGCAAGCAGTGGTCTGTCACCATCACCATCGGTTGAGAAAATAAAATCTAACTGATGTGTTTTTGACCATTCAACCGCTCTCGCTTTATCTTCATCATCGACGGCTTCAGTATCAATGGGGACAAACTCATCACTACGACCTAAGGAAACGACTTCAGCTCCACAAGCCTCAAAAATAACATGATATAAATCACGCCCAGCGCTTGAGTGCTCATAAATACCGATGCGTTTACCCTGCAAGACGGAATCTGAAAATAAACGGGTGTAGCGTTCAATATACTGCTTGGCCGCTGTTTCATTCACCTGCAAAGTAGGTAGTTCTTTCACAGGAGAAAAAGCCACTTGCGCACCCAAAATCGCTTGCTCATCCGCCTTTGTTATTTCACCGTCAGGGCGATAAAACTTAAGGCCATTGCGGTCAAACGGAATATGGCTCCCCGTGATCATAATGGCGGGAACCCCCTGCTGCATCGCAACATACGCAAGCGCGGGCGTCGGTACCACTCCGTAATAAATAGGTTCAATACCCTGTTGCAGCAAGACAGCAGCACAAGCTCGGGCCATATCTGGACTACTGGGACGATTATCAATCGCCAGTGCCACTTGCTTTATCGGTGTTTTATTTTCCAAACTTGCCACAAACGCTACGGTAAACGCAGCACACACATTATTGGTAAAGTCAGCAGCTAACCCGCGCGCACCACTGGTACCGAATTGAATGTTAGAGTACTTTATGACTTCTTCGCTTACTGACAACATATTTAATATCCAACCCCATATTCCTCTAAACGCACCACATCATCTTCATTGAGATAACTCCCCGAGCGAACTTCAATCAGATGCAGATCGATTTTACCTGGGTTCTCAATCCGGTGAGGCGCACCCAGCGGAATAAAGGTTGAAGCATTTTCAGCAACGAGATAGCTTTTATCACCATTTGTGACTTTGGCGGTACCTTGCACCACTACCCAATGCTCTGCACGATGATGATGTTGTTGCAGTGCGGTACGTTCACCGGGTTTAATCTTCAAATGCTTCACATGGTATCGATCACCAGCCGCAATCTCGTCATGTGAGCCCCAAGGGCGATAGACTTCTCGATGTTGCTGATACTCAGTGCGATCTCGTTGCTTCAGTTGGCTAACAATACTTTTAACATCTYGGACTTTATGACGGTTAGCCACGAGTACCGCGTCTTTAGTTTCTACAATGACAAGATCTTCAACCCCCACCGCTGAAACCAATTTATCCTGAGAATAAATATAATTATTTTCAGCGGCCTCTATGAGCACATCGCCAACCACGGCATTACCCGCATTATCACGTTGTGATATTTCCCATAATACACTGAATGAACCTACATCACTCCATCCGGCATCCATAGGCACCATCACAGCATCTTGGGTGTTTTCCATCACCGCATAATCGATTGACTCGGCCGGGCATTGCTCAAACGCCGCTTCGTCTACACGCACAAAATCAAGATCGGGTTTAGCTTGTGCCATCGCCTGTTGACACGCAGCTAAGATATCGGGGCGATGCGCCTGTAGCTCCTCAAGAAAACGCGAGGCTTTGAACATAAACATGCCACTATTCCAGCAATAGTCGCCACTTTGAACATAGTGCTCGGCGGTTGCTAGCGCGGGTTTTTCTACAAACTTGCTAACATGGAAACCCACTTCCGAATAAGTCTCACCTTTTTTTATGTATCCATATCCGGTTTCAGGAGCGTGAGGGACAATACCAAAGGTGACCAACTTGCCCGCTTGTGCAACGTGCTGCGCATCTGTAATGGCTTGCTGAAACTGGGCTGAGTCATTAATAACATGATCAGCGGCAAGCACCAGCAAAAGCGGGTCATCACCTTGCTGTTGTGCATGCAGTGCCGCTAAAGCGATCGCCGGCGCAGTGTTACGTCCAACCGGCTCGAGTAATATGCCACTGTGTGCTTGTTGTGTTTCGCGCAGCTGCTCTGCAACAATAAATCGATGATCCTCATTGCAGATAAACAGTGGCGCTTGGTGTTCAACGCCGTTTAAACGAGCAACGGTTTCTTGCAGCATACTTTTTTCACTGGTCAAGCGAATAAACTGTTTGGGGTATAAACTGCGTGAGAGCGGCCACAGACGGCTACCAGAGCCACCAGCCATAATGACAGGTAATAACATGGCGTTTACCTAATTCTATTTATATTGATGAGAAAAGTACGCTTTGGTGTTCACATGCACGTGATCGGATTGAAGTAAATCGGCTTCACTCCACCACTGATACCCTTGATGCTGTTCATTAGGCAATGCGGATAAATCAAGATCTAGCGTTAGTTGATAACCAAGCACCACATAATGCGTCGAGAAAGCATTACCAGAGAAGTTGTCCACATAAAAATGCTGATACGGACCAAGAAACGTAGCTTCTTCTATCGAGCGCTCATGTCCTAGCTCTATCGCCGTTAGCCGCGAAAAGGCTTGTGTGAATGTTTCGTCTTTAGCTATCCGACCACCAGGTACAAACCAATACCCTTGTGCAGGGCGATTGTTTCTCAAGCCCAATAGGATTTGACCATTCGTATTACGAACAATCAGATCCATGGATATTAGCGGCGTCGCCGCCACGACAGTTTTAAACAGTTCTGTCTCTAATCGTTGCATCATCCCTCCACTCGTTACTGACGGAAGGTATCTTGATTAGCCAAAAACCACTGGTAGGTTTTCGTTAAACCTTCTTCCAAGCTGATCTGATACTCCCAGCCTAGTGCAGATAATCGTGACACATCCATCAGCTTACGGGGTGTACCATCAGGCTTAGAGCTGTCAAACACTAACTTCCCTTCATAGCCGACTACCTTAGCCATAGTCTCAGCCATTTCACGAATGGTGCAATCAACGCCAGTACCAACATTAATATGCGATAGCATAGGCTCTGTGTTGGCTTGATACGTTTTAGCGTCAAGCTCCATTACGTGTACAGAGGCAGCAGCCATATCGTCCACATGCAAAAATTCTCGCATGGGATTACCCGTTCCCCACACAACAACTTCAGCATCATCTTTGAGTTTTGCCTCGTGAAAACGTCGCATTAGTGCGGGAATTACGTGAGAGTTTTCAGGATGAAAGTTATCATTTTCCCCATATAAATTGGTCGGCATCACACTGCGATAGTCGCGACCATACTGGCGGTTATAAGACTCACAAAATTTAATACCCGCAATTTTCGCTATCGCGTAAGGCTCATTCGTCGCCTCAAGCGTGTCAGTTAGCAAGGCATTTTCTTTCATGGGCTGAGTTGCTAACTTGGGATAAATACAGGATGACCCTAAAAACAACAAATGCTGAACGTTATGTTGGTGTGCAGCATGAATAATATTGCACTCCATCATTAGGTTTTCATAAATAAAGTCAGCAGGATAAGTGTTATTCGCATGGATGCCACCTACTTTTGCAGCAGCGAGGTAGACTTGGTCGATATTCGCAGTTGCGAAAAAAGCATTAACGGCGGCTTGGTCAAGGAGATCGAGCTCCTGACGCGAGCGTGTAACCACTTCAACGTTATCGCGCTGCATCAGCTGACGAACAATTGCAGACCCTACCATGCCGTTGTGGCCTGCAACAAAAATACGTGTCTTCACAACAATCTCTCTTTCTTAGTTTTCTTTAGAAATGGCGACATCAAAGCCGTGTGATTTGAGCAACGCATGCTGTTCCGCTTTTGCAATATCAGCCGCAACCATCTCCGCACACATCTCCTCAACGGTAATTTCAGGTACCCAACCCAACTTAGCTTTGGCTTTACTTGGGTCACCCAACAGTGTTTCGACTTCTGCAGGACGGAAGAATTTCGGACTAACACGGACAATCACATCGCCTACCTTAACCGATGGAGCTTTGTGCTCGTCTACCGCAACAACAGTCGCAATTTCATCCACACCTTCACCAGAGAATGCAAGTTCGATCCCCGCCTCTTTAGCAGACATACGAACAAATTCTCGTACCGAAATTTGCTTGCCTGTAGCGATCACAAAATCATCGGCAACGTCTTGCTGTAGCATCATCCACTGCATGCGCACATAGTCTTTTGCATGTCCCCAGTCGCGCAATGCATCCATATTGCCAAGATGTAAGCACGACTCTAACCCTTGAGAGATATTAGCCAAGGTGCGGGTAATCTTTCGGGTGACGAACGTTTCTCCTCGGCGAGGTGATTCATGATTGAATAAAATACCGTTGCAAGCATAGATACCGTAGGACTCGCGATAGTTGACCGTGATCCAATATGCGTACATCTTCGCGACTGCGTAAGGCGAGCGTGGGTGAAATGGCGTCGTTTCTCGTTGAGGAATTTCTTGTACTTCACCATACAACTCAGAGGTAGATGCCTGATAGAAGCGGGTTTTATTCTCTAAGCCGTTAATACGGATAGCTTCCAACAAACGAATGGTACCCATAGCATCGACATCCGCAGCATATTCAGGCGACTCAAACGACACCGCAACGTGGGACATAGCACCCAAGTTATAGATCTCGTCAGGCTGAATTTCTTTCACTAAGCGAATCAAATTTGATGAATCCGTTAGATCGCCGTAGTGCAAATGGATGTGATTAGACTCAGCAATCGCAGAATCGATACGCTCTGTATTGAACGATGAAGCGCGACGGACTAGACCATGAACCTCATACCCTTTTTCCACCAAAAGTTCAGCTAAATAAGAACCGTCTTGGCCTGTGATACCGGTAATCAATACAACTTTCACAAATCCTTCCTTACTACCTAAAAAATTCCGGAGCTTCCCCACATGATTTCAATTCGATGAGTATATACTCAAAAAATCATCAAAGTACCTTGTCAAATCAAAGCTTTCCGCTTTTTTCATCGCACCTTCACTATATTCCGAATAATTATCTCTTACATAACTGAGCGCACGTCGGATATCTTCAGCATTATTGTTTACTAGGACACCATTGGAGCTAATCAGCTCTGAGCACCCCCCAACATTACTAAGCAACAACGGAAGCCCCGTAGATGCAGCTTCTAAAGCTGACATTGGTAGACCCTCACTATCAGATACCAAAGCAAAAACATCATACTTATGAAATTCGTCAAAATTACTAATTGTTCCATGGTAAAAAATATTTTCACTAACTGGTAGTGTGCCTTTCAGTGAACCATCACCGACGACATGCAGCTCAAAGTTACAATCTCCTACTATCGCATCAATTAGCAAGTCTGGTCTTTTGGGTTTTTCTAGTCGACCGACAAAGAGGACTTTAAACACTTTTCTAAACTCAAGCTCTTTTTTCTTCTTTCTTGGGAACACACTATTCCTCAGGCACCTTACCTTTCTGGGTAGGATCTTCAACCTATATAAAGCAATTTTTTTATCTTGCTCTGAGACACATAATACAATATCGGTTAAGAAAGACAAGATTCGCTCAGTCATCATTAAAAGCCTTGCAAACCTTCCCCCTTTGTAAATACACGACCACCCATGAGAGACATAAATAATACGAATACGTGGGTAAACAACCTTGCATAGCCTCGCATACACTCCTGCGTGGGCCGAGCTAGCAACCATTGTGTCAACGGACTGAGCATAAATGAGCCGTACCAATGACATGAATGTAAATAACGAAAATCGTTCTATATTCGGCAGAAAAAATGATTCCGCTAGGGAAGAACACTCCTCACTCAACCAACCTTTCTTATTAGTAATTATCATTTGGTCCTGTGACTGAGCGAATAGCCTTACTTGATCTCGAGTCCATGTTTGAGCTCCCCCAACTTCTCCCTTAGTTATAATATAAGCAATTTTCATCGAGAAAACCTTTTAATAATTGCAATAAAGAGTCCAGCTAACAATGAAAGTTTCTTATAGAGGAGTAGTTCTCGAAGAAAATACCCAGCAACCTCGCAATAAGGCAACAAACTACCTTTTGACTGCCCGTTACGTATACGATACTTCAGTACAACCTCTTTAGAAAAGTGAATTTTGTATCCCTTACCTATCATTCTCAACCACAAGTCGTAATCCTCAGACTGATACCCGCCTAAATATCCACGTATCCTTACTAAGGACTCCTTCTTTAACATTACCGCGGGATGAATAATTGGGTTCTTATAAATTATTCTGTTAACAGACTCTCTCCCCAAATCTCTTATACCAACACATCGATTATTTTCGTCGATAAGTTCCGCGGAAAAAGCTATTAGATCGTACTCACTAGAAGCATATTCTTTACAAATAGAGAGCCTATTGGGAAGGCAAACGTCATCTGAATCCATTCTGATAATATATCTGCCACAAGCCTTATCAATACCGAAATTAAGGTTAAATGAGAGCTGGCCAATACTTGTTCTAAATAATCTTATCCTAGAGTCTTCAAACTCACACAGCTTCTTATAAAGCTGATCTGTGCAATTATTTGCCACGATAATAAACTCAAATTCTTGATAGTCTTGCTGAAGAACACTTGTTATAGCCTCTTCCAAAAATGGATTATCTTCATTAACACACATTAAAAAAGAATACAAGTCAACCTCCAACTCGCCTGAAGAATTTGTACCTTACATTGCTACTTAATTTATTTAGCTCTGTCATAGAATTATATTTCACTTCTTTAGATGGTGAAACGATCATCTCAGTATTTGAATCGGAGAATAGAAAGGCGGACCACCATGAAAAACTGCTTCCTAATAAGACATACGATGAAAACTGAGATAATGCTAAAAAATCATCTAATGCAGAGCTTCCTTTATGAAAACTCACCCAACTCATCCCATGAAAAGTCTTTATACACCAATCAATGTCATCAGAAAAAATCACAATCTCTCTATCTTTATACGTTTTCGCCAAAGAAACAATTTCTTTATCTGAAAATACATTATGATGTTTAGAGGAGGACGATAGGAAGTCTCCTCTCCTAATATGAATTGCCAGCTTGTCTTTATAAAGGCTTCTATAATAG
>NZ_MUES01000043.1:0-12406 GCF_001995745.1 Salinivibrio sp. ML323
ATCGTGACAGGCGCCCGTTGGCAATGTGCACCTATCCAAAATCGTGCTGGGGCTTGTGTCACCTACGCTGCCTGTCCGGCAGTGAACTTAATCACCGCAATTAATTACAAATTTTCGATTTTCTAAGCTGCCTATGCGGCAGTGAACAACGGCGAAAGCATCGAGCCGTACTTTTCGCATTTCTAAGCTGCCTATGCGTAGGTCGGACAAGCGCYAACTCGATCGTACAAGCTTGGTGTGATTTGCGCCGCGCGCAGTGCAACTGGCGCCTCCGACATTGAGGCCAACGATTGACCTCGATCGTGACAGGCGCCCGTTGGCAATGTGCACCTATCCAAAATCGTGCTGGGGCTTGTGTCACCTACGCTGCCTGTCCGGCAGTGAACTTAATCACCGCAATTAATTACAAATTTTCGATTTTCTAAGCTGCCTATGCGGCAGTGAACAACGGCGAAAGCATCGAGCCGTACTTTTCGCATTTCTAAGCTGCCTATGCGNATCGTGACAGGCGCCCGTTGGCAATGTGCACCTATCCAAAATCGTGCTGGGGCTTGTGTCACCTACGCTGCCTGTCCGGCAGTGAACTTAATCACCGCAATTAATTACAAATTTTCGATTTTCTAAGCTGCCTATGCGGCAGTGAACAACGGCGAAAGCATCGAGCCGTACTTTTCGCATTTCTAAGCTGCCTATGCGGCAGTGAACAAGTTCAACGGTCAGGCCAAGAAAGTGCGCGGTTTCTAAGCTGCCTGTGCGGCAGTGAACAAGGAATGGTTTGAATATTATCAGCAAGATCATTTCTAAGCTGCCTATGCGGCAGTGAACGAAACCATATCAAAGAAATTGAACGCCAACGTTTTCTAAGCTGCCTGTGCGGCAGTGAACCTCGTTGCCGTTGATAAAATTCACCGCATCAATTTCTAAGCTGCCTGTGCGGCAGTGAACTTCTTTCTGGGGGCGCGTCTACCAGCAAGAGATTTCTAAGCTGCCTGTACGGCAGTGAACTGTTAGATAAAATGCTTGACGAGGTGGATGCATTTCTAAGCTGCCTGTGCGGCAGTGAACTTTCCCTTTAAACTGCGTCTCCTTGCCGTTTTTTTCTAAGCTGCCTGTGCGGCAGTGAACAGTTAGTGATGCCAAACTCTTTGATTGCATCATTTCTAAGCTGCCTGTGCGGCAGTGAACTGTTTGGCATGTCTTACGCTCCTAAATCATCATTTCTAAGCTGCCTGTGCGGCAGTGAACTTGGAGTTTGAGCGGTATGCGCAGCGTATGGCTTTCTAAGCTGCCTGTGCGGCAGTGAACGTGACGACGAGGCAGCCGCCGCCGCGTTAGACTTTCTAAGCTGCCTGTGCGGCAGTGAACATACACATGACAAGCCTTGGGATACACATCGTTTTCTAAGCTGCCTGTGCGGCAGTGAACGCCCGATTCTATCAAGCGATGCCGCGACTCGCTTTCTAAGCTGCCTGTGCGGCAGTGAACTTGATGCCGCGCCCCTGCAAATCTCTCACTGTTTTCTAAGCTGCCTGTGCGGCAGTGAACCTTAAGTCCGCGATCTGTTTCTTTATCTTCTCTTTCTAAGCTGCCTGTGCGGCAGTGAACAGGCAGCCGCCGCCGCGTTGGACGGGGCAGAATTTCTAAGCTGCCTGTGCGGCAGTGAACCGGCATTGGCGCGGTCACGAATACCGATGATTTTTCTAAGCTGCCTGTGCGGCAGTGAACAAACCGAACTTGGCTCGCTCGTGGTTGAGCGTTTTCTAAGCTGCCTGTGCGGCAGTGAACATTAACGCGCTCATTAGCCAGCTTTGGCAGTTTTTCTAAGCTGCCTGTGCGGCAGTGAACTATAGAATAACCTAACAATCATCTGTTACAACAGGCCGTTAGGATAAAAATCGTCTTTTACCCTTGTTAAAAACGGCCTGCCGTAACTAGCTGTATTTAAAGTTTATTTTTAAAGAGCCCAAAAAGAAGGGGTAAAGAGGGGTTTCCCCCTCAAAAACACGGTACCGCAGATTGCTGGTCGGGTTCGCGTCGACTTAGCCCATAACAGGTGAACGGTTGGTCCTTGTTTGGCGGCTGCTTGGTAGTCTCCCGCTCGATATACAAAGCAAACTCTTCCGTACGCCCTGCTCGTTTTTGGCTCGACAGGCTGGTGACTTGAATAAAAGGCAGCGACCAGCGTTTGTCGTCCGTTTTAATGTTTTCCAACAAACGACGCTTTACTTCCGCCTCATCGTAACCATTTTTGCTGGCAATCGCGGCCGCGCGCCGATCGAGGTTTTTATACAGTCGCTGCGGCGATTTGTAGTTCCAACGTTTAAAGTAGGCATAGTCTTGCACCCCTTCTGGTACCGGCTTAACCGCTTTGATATGTACATAATCGGTCAAGCGAGACAGCCAACGATGAATATTCAGCTGCTCAAATTCTTCCTTGGTTTGTGCAAACAAGCGCAATCGGTGGCCGAGTGGGAAATCACCTTGGCGATAGTCCGGAAACCCCACCGCAATGGCCGATTTATTCGGTCCGATTTTGTTTTCTGCCAAGGCAATGTGCACTTGCTGAAACACCTTGTGCCAGAGAAAATCTGCCGAAATATCGGTGTCGGGCAACAAGGTGATATCAATGTAACACTGCATTGTGCCTCCTTACGCGCCAAACACGCCGCCGCGGATCAGCATCGCCATAATGTAATGCTGCTGTTCGAGCGTTGGGGTTTTGTCTTTTAACATCCATCCATCGAGCAAGTTGTAAAAGTCATTCTTTTCTTTGGGCTGACGATACGCCGCCCCGCGGTTAGTCACCGAGCCATAAGGTTCAATGGCGATTGCGCCCACTTCGTCATAGGCAGGGTGCCAAGTATCAATAGTGCGCAGCGCGTTGCCGATTTTTTGTGAGTGCATCGCGGCTTGGCCATCTAATTGATACAAGAATTTACTTTTGTCGCCTTTGCCGCCGCCCATCACCAGCTCTTGAGAGGGGTAGACCGCTTGCCCTTCGCCCAGTTGGCAGTAGGCTTCAACATGAATAAGCGCATGCGCTTCTGTTAAGCCATATTGGATCACCTCTGCTAGCGCGGTGACATCGGGGTGCGCGTCAAAATCACGTAAGCTGAAATCATAACTATCAAAACTAAATTGCTTCTCGCCCGCAGTGACCACCACCTTGACTTGCTCGGCACCGACACGGTTGCGCCACAAAAAACGCCCATTAGCAATGTTGTGCGCGTAACGTTGCGCCAGCTCTTTAAAACCGGTTTCTGATTGATAGTCACGCACTTTATCGGCCAACACTTGCTGATAGTCCGGGTTATTACAGGTTGACGGGACATGCAGTCCGCTGAGCACGCGCAGTGAGAAGGTCACTTTGAGCGTATCAGCATCATGCGGTAGTGCCRCAACATCGACCGTTTGTGGGTTGGCGTCAGTCACCCCCGCATCCAACTTGGTGGGATCATTGGCGGTATTCGCTTTTAAGCGGTTAGAGATGGTGCCTCGCACGGACTTTTCGTTCACTTGAATGGATTGCCAATCGCCTTCCCAATTGCCGGCGTACATTAGTGCATCCGAAGGTAAAAGCTTCGCTTCAAAGGCAAGCACGGAAGGGGTAGTCAGTTTTTTATCTGCCATGATGAAATCTCCTTAATTACAAAAAGTCGGGGTCAAAGTCAGTGTTGTCTTCGGTTGTGGGCACAACGTCAGGTTCAATGGGTTCGGCATGCGTCGCTGTCGTCACACGGGCAAGATACCAAGGATGCTCACCGTGATAACGCCAGCATGCCTCGTCGATATCGGTGAGCCGGTGGACGCTGCGCCACTCACCCACGCTGTATGCCGCTTCCACAAAACTTACCGGCACCGCCGGATCGCGGACATTGGCGACCTCGCCTGCGGCATAACAAGGGGAAACCGCGCGGTAGCCCGTCATAATCGGCACAAAGTATCCTGGTTCAGTTTTTTTCACGCGCTGCCATTGTGCCGAAACGGGTTGGTTATCGTCGTCAGGTGCGCTTTCATTATCGGCGACGGCTTGGTACGTCAACATGGCAAACTCACACCAAGCATCAAATAAGCTAGCCTGCGTATTGTGTTGCAATAGCTGTTGATGATGCTGGGCGAGATAATCATGTCGGTCACAAAGGACAAAGCCCGGCATGAGACGGCGCAACGCTTTTTTCTGCATACTTGCATCCGCGAGCAATTCAATCTCGCCAATCGCTAAGATTTGCCCACCCGCAAGCCGTCGCTGGGGCGCCAAATCTTTCACCGCCGCGATCAACTGTGCTGCGGCGGCTTTATCACCGGCAATCAGTCCCTCAACCTCAATCAGCAAAGAGATTTGCATATTCATGCGTCCCTCTTCATTGATTGGTGCCGTTTCACCTTTGGCGGTGACCGGATTGCGGGTTAAGGCAAAGACATAGTCGCCCCACCCTTTGGGCTGCCGTGCATGAACGTTGTTTTTGTGGCTCACCACGGTCACGCCACCCAAACGCAATCCCATCGCATCAGGGAGTTGACGTGATAGCGCATGGGCAAAGCCGAGAAAGTGCGTGATCGCCGGAAAACCATAAGTCAGCCCTGCGATCGCGTTCGCGTTTTGCACCTCAATGTGCTTAAGCAATAGATACTGTGCCATTATCGGTTCTCCTCAAATTGAGGCGTGTCGCGCTCAAACGCTTTTAGCTGGGTTAGGAACACTTTGCGGATGTAATTGAACTCCGTATCACCAAGCAGATAGTGTTTTTTGTCCTCAAGCTGGCGCAGTAACCAAGCAGCAAAATCAGAGGCCACAGTGTCCAGCCAGTCTTGTGCCTCACGCTCACGCTGAAATTGCGCGTCGGGGTTGTACACATCCAGCCAAAGTGCGTGTTCACGTTTTAGTCGGCATGCCTTATCATCAGCGCCTTGGCTCCAACCGGCTGAGACTTGCTGCTGAACCCGTGCGGCATAGTCAAACACCAAGTCAGTGACTGGCAGAATAAAGTCATGATCGCGCCGATAACGGGTGGCAAAGTTGCGATCCCGTTCGGTAAGGCTTGCCAGAAAGGCGCGAAAATCGTAAAGCAAATGGCTGGCTTGGTAGGCTAAACGGCGGTTGAAGATGCTGGTTTGCTTGCTAGGATCCTCCGGCTGCTGCTGATAGCTTGGCGGCGCAGCATTGAGCAAAAATCCCTCGCCTTGGCGATTACTATTTAATAGTGAGATGTTCTGTTTATTTGCTCCGCCAAAAGCTTGTTTAACAGTGTGCGGAAAAATTTCCCATCTCTCCAGATGATAATGCTGTTTTTTCTTTGCCTCGCGAATCGCTTTGACTCTCTCTCCAAACCGTGTTGCGCGCACCTTGGCGTACAGTGTGTGCGCAAGGCTGGATGAATATAGCGGGCACAGCAGGTTATACTCGCCCTCATTCACCGGAAAGTAGGTTTGCTTAATTAAATTATGGGCTGACAACGTCTGATCATTCAAAGCCAGTGAAAAGCCCGCACGCCAAGTCTCTAGCAAGGTAGCGTCATCCGTGAGTGGCTTAAGCGCGTTGATATGGCCGGCTTGCAACTGAGAAATGAGCGAATCACCTTCCACAGTGACTTTTAAAAAACGTGCCACATCCATAGCAGCCGCATTGCCGATCGCATCAATGGCTTTATCGGTCAGCGAATAGCTGGTGAGGTAGCGAGACTCGCTCTTATCGACCTCAGTGACCAGCATACTAGTTGCTTTAGCATCGCCGTGAGTAAACTTAGGGCAATGGGTGGCGAGGCTGATTTGCTTGGCCCGTCTCGCGGCGTCTGTAATCCAGCGAATTGGCTCATACTTCGCTTCGATCGGCGCGGCTTTTTCCGCGTAATCGGCATTGGCGATCGCCACTTGTTCTTCGCTGGCGGCGGCTTTTAGGGCCTTATCAAGCGCCTTTTGCACGGGTTCGAGCTTCACCTGCTTATTCTGTTCGATATACTCGAGCAGCGCATCATATAGGCTATTTTCCATAAGCGCTTCCTTTATCCTGCTGTTCCATTAATTTTCTTTATTCCCGATAAGCACCCAGCTGTGGGTGCCAACACCAAGTGATGTTTTGGCCTTCTCGCTCAGCCGCGAGACGTATTTCGCCCAAATGCTGGCTCGCTTTTTTAACCGGCCATCCCAATTGATCAGCAAAGTACTGATAAACAGCTTCAGGATTAACGTCAAACCACCAATGGCAACCGGCTGCCATGGACGTTTCGACGGGGTTAAAACGATATGATTGATCGTCGTATTGGTAGGGATAACATGAGGTATCTAACTGCTGCCAATCTAGCTTGTCATCGTCGTTATAAGCCAGCACAAAGCTTTCTTGGGGCTGGCTGTGACGAAACGGGGTACGCCGGATCAGCTCGCCGCTCCAACTGGCATGTTTACCGGGCGAACGTAGCCCAGCGGCTTGGCTGACAAGCGTATCGTTCCACCATAGCTCGGCTTCCTTACCGGTTCGGAAGAAATCAGGTTGATACTTTTCCCCGCCCGTCAACYCCAACGTAAAGCGCAACGCACGGTGCTCTTGTACGCCCCAGTGGCTCACCGGCTTGGCCTCTGTTTTTTTCGGCAAAGCAAACTCAAAGGCGCATTTTTCCAGCTTAGGAACTTCCTGAATGCGCGGCGTGGCGGAAATTGCCGTTAGCCCCTCATCAAGCGTGACCTTGTAACCTTTTTCGAGCGGGATAGCCGCGCTTTCAAAGCCTGGCTTATAATAAGCGGGATGCTTGCCTTTTAACGCACGGACGTTCTGCTCGAGCACATGAATATTGGCGGTCGCCGGCGCTTGCTGGCGGTGACGTTGTACCCGCCCCGCCAACTGAATTAAGGCACGCATTGAACTCGGCTCGGCAATGGCCCAGTCGTAATCGTGATCGCGCCCGACTTCCACCACCGCGGTCCCCACCACCACAAACATCAGGTGTTTGGCATCACAATGTTCAATAGCATGGCGAATCTCCGGCTGCTCGAAAATCGCCGCTTCATCATGGCGATTTAACGCCGCATCGAGGCGACTCTCTCGATAAGAACGTAATGCCAGCGGAAACTGAGAGTGGTACGGGCAAACAAAGAGTGCATGATCCGGATCTGGCGAGATTTGCACCAGCGCGCGGGTCAGCGCTACCATCGGATCGATATTGGCCATGCGCACCACGCCTATCGACACTGTTTTGCCGGATGCATGAGTTTGGTGATGCGCATGGTGCAACTGATGAATATGGGTATGGATAAGTTGCGCAAGCGGCTCAAAGTCGAGATGAGGTTCGCTGGATATTGGKGGAGCAGCCAGAGAGGTAATCGCGGAGGTGTCTACCGTCTTCCCTTTACGTAGCACCTGTTGCTCGCCCTCTAATCGCTTAACGCGCTTGGCGACAAATTCACGGTGATAAGTCACGTATTCGGTTTTGTTCGTTATCGTTTGGATCTCGCTGGTAAATTCATCAAACCAGCCGCAAATCACAGGTGCACCGTCAGCGCCGTTTGTCGTCGCTCTGTCACCAAACTGGGCATGATTAAACTGCGCCCTGCCCGCGCGATAGGCATCAAACAAGCTTTTTACTAGAGAAGGCGGCAAAGTCGCCGATGAAAGCAACACCCGAGACCCTAACATGCCTGCCCAATTAACTAAGCGACACAGCGCCGGTAGGTCTTCAAGACCAAAATCATCGGGCTCATCAAGGACTAAGTCAGTACTGAGCAGACGCAACATGGGCGCCATTTGATGGCCGCCACGCAGGCTTTCAGTAGCGGGCATCAGATGATCAATCGTGCTCACTAACACCGGCGCACTGACCAATTTCTCCAGCTTAGGCTGACTACTTAGCCAGTGTTTCAACCGTCCATCGTAGATTTGCCCTTCGTAGCTAATAAACAGTTGCTCGAGAAAGTCTTCGGTAGACTCACTGCCGCCGGAAGACTGATATGACGTATTTTGCGCCTCGTGCAAGCGTTGGATCGCTTGCGAGCCAACGAGCACAGCCAACTCGTCATCGCCAAGTTTCAGCAAGTCGCGATACGCATCACCGGTTTGTAAGGTCAATGTTCTCAACCCCAGCGCCACCGAGAAACGGCACCCCTGCCAAGGATCGGATAACGCATACATAATGCGCGCATTGGCGATGGTTTTCCCACAGCCTGTCGACGCCATATTAATGCCGAAAAAGCCCTGCGTTTCCGACTGAGTGGCTATGGTTTTGGTTTTCCGATAAGCGATATCTTGCCAGCGATACTTTTCTTGTTCGGCGCCTTGGCTAAAACGGCGGTGCTGAGCAATCGCCGGCAAGGTCCATTTAAGTRAGGGTAAATTCTCCGAAAAGCGTTTCGCATTAATGGCCACGCCGATGTTGTGTTCATCTAACTGTTGTTTAGGTGGCGCGTTTTTGCGCTTGCCTTGAGACTGGTCTGTGTTAGCAATAGGCGCGTAGTGGCCATCGCGCCATTTGGGTTTGGACTTTTCCAACGGCAGCGACGAGTAATAGTGATCCGCCAGCATTAATGATAAACGTGCCATATGGCTGACAAACCGCTGCGATAACCAATCAACTTGTCCATGAGCGCTCCACGGATATTGGCGGGCACGCTGGGCCAATTGACAAGCTTTTTGCTGCCAAGCCTGACTTAAAAACGGGGTGCCATCGGGAAACTGCCAGTTATCGACAAGCGCTTGCGGATTATATTTGGCGAGGTTAAGCGCGTTGGGTGCATTCCAGTGGCTGCCAAAGCAACGGAAAAGCCATTGGTCAATTTGCGATAGCTCAACGGGTGCTTCGCCATCATCATAGTTCACCGGCAACCGATGGTGCGACACAATCAGCCAAGCCACGATACGTGCAAATGGCGATAAGTCATCAAATACCGGCTGATAGCCGTCCGTTTCAGTAAACAGTTGCGCCAGTAGCTCAGTTTCATGCTCAGTAGCCGTTTCAGGCGTAAGCTCGCTAAGTTCATCAAGCCATTGCTGATCCTTTTTGCCCTTGGCGAACGCCTCGAATAAACGCAAGGATACCCATTCATGACGGTATGGTTCGCCTTGGTGTGCCGTTTGGCCGCGAAGCTTTTGCTGAAACAACGCATTGGCTTTGCCAAAATCGTGAAACAACCCCGCCATGGCCGTTGCCAGCACGATCACTTCATTAAGCTGCCAACCCTGCTCCCATTCCTTGTGGCCAAGGTCCAGCTCAGTGCGATTGACCGGCACATTGCCTTCTAAGTTAAACTTGCGGCGGTTACCCACAATCCACACCAGTTGGCTATGGTTTCTCGAGCGAATCCAATGACAACTGACCGCGGTGCTGCGGCTGGCGGTTTTGCTCAGCATTTTTCGCACCGTGTTTAGGCCATCTTCGGTGATCAGCGTTTGCCAGGTGTTATCACCAATTCGGTTGGCAAAGGCATCGAGCACGCGGCGGGTTTTCTTCAGTGCCTTTTTCTCGCACTGAGAAATAAAAGTCACCATCATAGTTGCTGCTCCGTTATCTCATCCTCAGAGTAATCTTGCAGCGCAATGGCTTTGATGGTGTTAAACATAAAGTCTATCGCTTTGTGCTCAATAAAGGCTTGCAGGACTTGCTGGCGAAATTCTTGTTCAGTGGCGTTTTCTTTGGCGCATACAAACGCCCAAGGCAGCACGATGGCATCTTTGATTAAGTCAGCCGCATCAAACACCAGCGCGCCACGGCGGGTTTTGCCATGCATCACCGCAAATCCGTGCGGGATCCCAAGCACCCACAAACAACTCGCCGCCAAGCCATAGGCTAAGTAGTTGCCATGATCTAAAAAGCGGTTGGCGAGATCGTCGGCCTCATGCTGACGTTTAAAACCGTTTTTTTGCGTGCGGTTGGCGGCGTGTTTGTAGAGCGCTTTGGTCAGCTGCGCTTCGGTAAGCAATAAATCAGCTGACTTGCTGGCCTTGTCGGTTCGCTCCACAAAGGTGTCGAGCGCGCCAGCCAATTCGGCCACATCGAACCCTTCAAGCTTAAGCTCACGGCTCGCTTGCCAGACCTGCTTTAAGTAACTCAAACGAGCCAGCTGAAAAGCCTTTGCAGCATCCAGTCGCTTTTGGTCATCAAACCAAAAGGATAACCAACCTTGCAGATATTCGGTGGGCCGATACTCGCTTTGTGGCGTAAACCATTCGACCTCGGTTGCCATATGCAGCGGTGTGCCCCCGCCACTACAAAAGCCAACCAGAACGCCTGCTTGCGACAGCATACGCATCGCCGCTTGGGTGATTGATGTACCAGTCCCGAGCAGCAACACCGTGGTATTGGCAATGGGGATATTAAAATAGAGGTTTTCGCGTTTGGCCTCCGCCAAGTACAACACACGCCCGTCTTTTTGCATCACACGGCAATGCTCGAGGTAGTACATATTGGCGCGTTTGGAATGAAGGATGGTTTTAAGATCGGAGGGCGATAGATCGTCCATGGGTGTCCCTTTCGTGGTTGTCCCGAGTGACAAAGCAGATCACTCACAAGCGCTAGAAAGGTAACAAAAATAGCAATGCATGCCCGTGAAACAAGGCACAGTTTAGGGTTTGAAGGAAGATCGCATTCTGCTGTCTGTACGATTGTTATGCGAATCAGGTAACACTAATCGGCCAAGATTGCTCGAGATTACTCGGTATGATGAGTGGATTTTGCCCCACAAAAACTTATCATATATAATAATAAGAAGTAAAAGATGAACTGGAACATTGTTTTTTACCCAGGCGTGGAGGAGAGCATTCTCAATATGCCTCCTAAGATTCAAGCGCGAATGCTCAAGCTGCTTGAACTAATAGAAAAACATGGCGCAAACTTAGGTCCTCCTCATACAGAATCAATAGGTAACGGCCTGTTTGAAATTCGCGCCAAAGCAAAAGAAGGAATCGGACAAAGTCTATTCTGCTATTTAGACGGCCCCAACATCTATATCCTTCACGCATTTGTGAAGAAAAGCCAAAAGACACCAAAGAGGGACTTAGCATTGGCAACAGGGCGTATGAGAGAGGTGAAAAATGAATAGCTTACAGGCATTAAAAGCGAGAGCATTACAAAACCCAGACGTGAAACAAGCATACGATGAATTGACGCCTGAGTTTGAATTGATAGATATGTTGCTCAGTATGCGTAAGCAGGCCGGGCTAACTCAACGAGAGGTTGCAGAACGTATGGGGACGAAAGAAGGCAATATTTCTCGACTTGAAAAAGGGAAAAGTAATCCAACTCTTAAAACCCTGCTTAGCTATGCAAAAGCATGCAATTGCAAGCTCAACTTTAGCTACAAACATGCGTCAAATTGACGTGTATGGTCAATGCCAGTCATGCGGTTTTGTTGATATTGAACCATCCCCTCCCTACTTCCTCCATGCCACGACCCACCAACAATGAACTGGCATCAAAAAAAGCAACTATTTCAGTATCTAAGCTGCCTGTGCGGCAGTGAACATAGCAAAGAATTTGAAGGAAGATCGCATTAGTAGTGCGTATGTCAGTAGTTATCAATCACAATGTGCGCACTAACCAATAGTGAAATGGTTAATAATGTCCATTTCTTTATGAGGAACACCAATAATATCAATTGCATGGCGTCGGATAAGATAAAAGACAAGATGTTGTCCTTCAGGAAAGCAATAGTATCCGTCTTCAATGTCTGTTCTATGCTGGCCTAATTGCGGGTTCTCTGCTAGCCAGGTAAACCGCGTAGCTAGACGCTTTAGATAAGTGTTACGCTGCGCCTTTCCCCATTTACGCTCAGTGTAACGACCAATATTTTTAAGATCATCACGTGCTCTGGGCGTAATACGAACCTGCTTTTTTGTTTGGCTCGCCGTCAAGATTCTGCGTCCAAGTCGTTAATCAGTTCATCCATTGAAAAGTCATCGACAAACGTGTCACTGGCTGCCTGTTGAGCCCCCTCATCAAGATGTGCGCGCAACACATCCAGTTTGGCTTTGCGTTCCTCAAGCGTGCGTAATGCATCACGAACAACCTCGCTAGCAGAGCCGTACCGGCCACTTGCTACCTCGTTTTTAATAAACACTTCCCAGTGCTCCCCTAAGCTTAAACTTGTTGTTGCCATAACTATCGCACTTATTCATAAATATGAATAATGAATATAGCGCTTTTTGTAAGTGACTCCCAACTTTTTAACTCATATTGATTCAGCCGAACAACGTTAAGCATATAGCAGCACACAAGAGTTCTCATTCAATCCTTTCTAACCTGCCTGTGCGGCAGTGAACTCCACGGCTCGCCGTGCCAGTTCAAACAGCGATTTCTAAGCTGCCTGTCCGTAGGTCGGACAAGCGCTAACTCGATCGTACAAGCTTGGTGTGATTTGCGCCGCGCGCAGTGCAACTGGCGCCAGTTGCACTGCGCCATCCGACATTGAGGCCAACGATTAACCTCGA
>NZ_MUES01000044.1:0-10540 GCF_001995745.1 Salinivibrio sp. ML323
GGATATAACTGATAAAAATAAAAAATCCCGCTTGATTTTCACCGAAGCGGGATTTTTACATGATATAAACGATAACTAGCTTTGGTAAACCATTCGCCACTCTCGCTCACCCGTATGAGGATCGGTTTGCTCGCGGTCGACCACAAATCCATGACGTAGATAAAAGGCGTAGCTGGCCTTGTTCTTCTGGTAAACGGTCAAATCAATGACGGTTTTTTGTTGCTTAGCATGCATCAACAACTGGCTACCCACGCCTTGCCCCTGCTTATGCGGCGCAACAAAGATCGCTGCCAATGTTTGACCATGCATAGCGTAGAATCCCTCGATGGCTCCATCTCTCTCTACCACCCACACTTCTGCCATCGGCAAATAGGCTGATCGCATCGCCTCACGCTGCTGATACCAAAAATCGTCATCAATAAAGTCATGCGCTTTTAATGATGCATTCAACCAGATATCAAGTACCGCATCGGTGTCCGCCGGACGCATACGGCGCAAACTATGTGGCGAGTTGGGGGTGGGTATCATGGCGCCTCCTGATTATTGGTCTGACAGCAGTGCAGGATTAGTCACTCGGTTCCTTACACCATGAGCATGGCGTTCATCAAATACATTGGCATGACACCAACGCTGCAAACTAGCAGTACCAACTTTCTTGACGTGTGGACGGACACGCCATGTGACTTGGAAAAGAGTGCCTTTGTGCGAATAGATTTTGATCAACTCAGCGCTTTGGTCATAAAGTGCAGTGCATGATCGACAGGATAGTCCGACAATGTCATCTGGCATTGATAGCCATGCTTTTCATAGAAAGGTTTGGCTTGAAAGCTTAAGGTATCAACGAACGCCATTTTACAACCCATCTCCTTGGCGTACTCTTCCAAGTTACTCAATAAGTGGCTCCCCACGTGGCGATGGCGGAAGGCATCATCGACCCAAAGGTATTTAATCAATAGCCATTGCCCCCACGTGTTGGCCACCACGCCACCGATACGTTCATCATTATCGTTATAGGCATAGCCGGCAAGAGAGCCTTCAGGAAGGCCAGCTAAAAACGGGGCATTGCTTTGCTGAAGCTGTTGGCGAATGGCGGTAATATTATCGTCACTCGGGCTCGCGTCCATGCGGTATTTCATCGGCTTAGCTATCCAGGCTGTTCAACACAGCAACGAGTATGCCTTGGGTGGCATGGACTGTCTGTGCCCATGCGCACCCTATTAACGATTACTCGTGATGGATCGGCTTTGCCGCCACAGAGCACTGCGTGGTGACAGTAAGTTTGGGCCAATGTGTCAGCCATTGCTTGTCATCAAGGCGGTGCTGAAAAACGTGCCATGGGCGGGCAGGATTATGGCTAAGCTTAAGTTCAAATAAAGATTGAACCCCAAAGGCGGCGATGACTTCGCAGCGTTGGTTCATATCAAGGCGCACCGCAATCGCGGTTTCTTTCTCCGGCCAAAAGCGCATTGCATCTAGCGTACTCGCGTAAGGAGGATCTTGGTGCTTCTCGTGCATTCGCGCCTGGTTACGTACCTGCCAAGTCATTTCTGGCATGGTTTTTTGCAGTAGCTGCTCTAAATATTGTTCGCGCTCTCTACTCGTCTCTTCAGGATCGTAGAAGACAACATCGATATCATTGAGCGCACTCGGGGCATATTTGTGCAACGCATCCCAAACCAGATTCCGGATAAATCCGGCAGCAATATAGCACTGAGGGAGGTTTAAAGCTTGAACACAGCGAAGCGCACGCATTCTTGCCGGATCAGCCTCAATCAAATCAATTAAGGCACGCCGATAGGTTTTCTGACATAAAAAGAACTGGTGCTGATGACGTTTACGGATCCGACGACGCTTCATGGGTTAATCACCGTGGCGGACGTGTTCATAAATTGAGCGTGATACATGGTAGTTGTACTGCCTGGCAATTTTTTGGGCCAAAAAAAGCTGTGGTAATTCAAATAGCACTAAACCAACCAAAATCAGAGCGAAATACGGCTGACTCATCACTAAGCCGATAACGGCGATCACCAATAACGTACATTCTACGATAAACAACCGGTACTTTCGCAAGTAAAGATGATGGAACCCCCCTAAGAAAGCCCAATTGAGTGCCGCATAAGTGTCTGGATCTTTCAGCTGTCTTGATTGCTCGGCAAAATAGCGTTTTTTCTGGCTTTGGGTCAAGCCGTTCACCTGCTTCCTCAGTGCTTCTTCTTGCGCCTCCAGCGCTTCAATCGGTTGGGTAAAACGCATTAAGGCACCTCATCGTGAATTTTTTCAATCGCATTGGGGTTATTACAGCGGCGAATGCGCGCCAATCCGAGTTGCCAGCCTCGGAGTGCGCCGTATCTTTCGATCGCTTGGCGCGTATACTCCGAGCAGCTCGGCTCGAAATTACACTCAATATTGAACCGTTTCTTTGATCCACCTTTAGCTTGGTAACGATGGATCAACGTAAGCGACAAATACTTGAGCATTAGCGACCTAGGGTGACAATCACGGCCTCACGCTGCCAAAACAGCATGTAACGTTTCTTTTCGATTACTTGAAAAACAACCTGCCAGCCATCTTGCGCGTATTGATTGAGTTCGGCTTCGAGGCGTTGCAACGGCAAGCCACTTGAGCCCAGCAATAAGGTGCCGCAACCACCTTCAACAATATGAACGACTTTGTACTCGGTAAACTGACTCATTTTTTCTCCTGACAGTTAAATGGATAAAAGGGAATGTCCGGCTGGCTATTAAACGACTCACTCTTCCATTAAAGGGTTGAGTTTGGCGGTGAGCACATGATCTTGCCAACGGCCATTAATTTTGAGGTAACGGCGTGCATAGCCTTCGCGTTCAAACCCCAGCTTGGTAAGTAGCCGCTCACTGCGCGTATTGTCGGGCAGATAGTTGGCCATCACGCGATGCAACCCAACCTGCTCAAAGACGAAACGGATACCTGCTTGGATGGCTTCGTGCATGTAGCCTTGCCCTTGATAATGCTTGTCAGCGGCATAACCTAACAGGCACGCTTGAAAGGCGCCGTGAATGACATTGGTGAAATTGCACACCCCTATCACATCGTCCCGTTCATGATGCAAAATCACAAACTTGAAGGCCTGCTGCTGTTGAAACAAATCGTTCGCTTCTTGCAGCGCGCGATGCCAATAGTCTTCGCGATAAAATGCGGCAGGACGTATGGGTTCCCATGGGGACAGATGAGCACGATTTCGCTGATAAAACTGCGCTACCATGTCGGCTTTTTCTGGGGGAAGCAAAACTAATCTCGTCCTTGGCGTGCTTAGCACTTGGGCCTCCTTACATCGATTCGCGTGACGGACAGTACCAAAATCTATAAAAATGCCGCCTTGGAGGCGGCATCAGAGATTACCAGATATTCACCCGCTGATCTTCGGGCAAATACATGCCGTCACCTTCTTTTATATCAAAGGCTTCATAGAACGCAGGGACATTGCGCGGTGCACCAAGCACGCGATATTGTGGTGGCGCATGCGGACCCAACGATACGCGCTCACGCAGGGCATCTTCACGCATCTTCATTTTCCAGATCTGCCCCCAGCTGAGGAAGAATCGCTGCTCGCCGGTATAACCGTCCATCACAGGAGACGGTTCACCGTGCAACGATTTTTGATAGGCGCGGAAGGCGGTGGTCAAGCCGACTAAATCACCAATGTTTTCCCCCAAGGACACCTTGCCGTCAATGAACAAGCCCGGCAACGGTTCAAACTGGCTAAATTGCTCGGCCAGCTTTTGGGTGCGTGCATCAAAGCGCGCGCGATCCTCATCAGTCCACCAATTGGATAGGTTGCCATCGCCATCATAACGCGAGCCCTGATCATCAAAACCGTGCCCCATTTCATGACTAATCACCGCGCCGATACCGCCATAGTTCACGGCATCATCCGCATTCATATCAAAAAACGGCGGTTGTAAGATCCCGGCGGGGAACACAATCTCGTTAGCGGTTGGGCTGTAATACGCGTTGACCGTTTGTGGCGTCATGCCCCACTCTTTGCGATCAACTGGCGCACCAATCCGCGACAACATATCTTGATAGCCCCAGCGAGCAGCACGTTTGCTGTTGCCAATCAAGTCATCGGCGTTAATGGTCAGCGCACTGTAATCTTCCCATTGCTCTGGATAGCCGATTTTGGGCGTGAATTTACTCAACTTATCCAATGCTTTCGCTTTGGTTTCATCGCTCATCCACGCTAATGATTCAATCGAGTCTCTAAACGCGGCACGCAGGTTATCAATCATGGTTTCCATACGTGCTTTGGCTTGCGGCGGGAAGTAGCGGGCGACATATTCTTGACCAAGCGCTTCACCCAGCACCCCTTCGGTAGCTTGCACGCCCCGTTTCCAGCGGTCACGCTGCTCAGGAATGCCGTTGAGGGTTTTGGAATAGAACGCAAATTGACGTTCAACCAACTCATGGTTAAGGCGCGGCGCAAAGGCATTGAGCGTGCGAATGGTGAGATAATCTTGCCACGCTTGCAGGCTGGTTTGCTCAAACACCTGCCCTAATGCCTCAAAATAAGACGGCATGCGCACCACTACTTCATCGGCTTTGTCGATACCCGCGCGCTTGGCAAAGCGAGCATAATCAAACCTGCCCATGGCTTGATTAAGCGATTCAAGACTCATTTTGTTATAGGTTGCTTGGGCATCACGGCGTTTAGCGCGTGTCCAATGATGCTCTGCCAGTGTTTTTTCCAGCTGATAAATCCGATCTGCGCGTTGTTTGGCCTGATCATAGCCCGCTAAGCGCAGCATATCTTCGAGATAACTTTTATACGCGGTGCGGATACGCTCAGCGTCCTCGGTGTCTCGGAAATAATAGTCTCTATCCGGCAGGCCCAACCCACTTTGGCTCAGATATAGAGCGTTATAGTCAGGGTTTTTCGCATCGGCCCATGCATAAAAACTAAACGGGATCCCAACGCCAACTCGTCGCAAGTCGGCCATCGCGTAAATCAACGCAGGCTTCGAGGCAATCGCCGCAATACGATCAAGCTCAGGTTTGATTGGTGTCACCCCCAAGGCATCAATTTTGTCTTTGTCCATATAGCTAAGATAAAAATCACGCAGCTTTTGCTCATTGGAGCCAGGCTTGAGATCATCACGCGCCACCAGCTCATCAATGATGCCTTTCAGACGCTTTTCATTCTCTTCAGCTAAAATACGGAACGCACCATAGCTGGACATATCACTGGGGATTTGGGTTTGGTCGTACCAAGTGCCATTGACGTGACGGAACAAGTCATCCTGTGGGCGAACCGATAGATCAAAATCTTGCAGATGCAGACCTGATTCGCGCTGCACCTGAACCTGTGCGGCCTCAGCCGCCTGCACCGTAGTTGATGAAACGCTAAGCCCCATGCCGAGTACAACACTCAGTGCGACACGCGTCAGTAACAGACGTTTTTTCGGTGTTTTTATCATTTTCCTTTCCTATATGACTCAGTCACTTTCCCTGTTCACTACCGTGGTGATGCCCTCACGTCTAAATCGCGATTGAGCACCAAGCAGTGGTAATCTCGTCCTTCATCTTGCTCGGGTTCAAAATGGGAAATACGACAGAACCCTTGCTGATACCAGAATCGAAACGCGCGAATGTTTTCGGCGTAAACATTCACACCCATGCGTCGATAATCCCCATAAGCTTGCACGGTGTCAATCACGCTCGCAACCGCTTCGCTGCCATAGCCATGCTTTTGATATCGTGGAGAAATAGTGAGCATGGGCAGCCAAACACTCTGTGCATCGGGCGCATTGAGCGAGATTTGTAGATAGCCAATATCTTTACCGTCATGGGTCTGAATGCGACGAAGGTAAAAGGCTTCTTCTACGTCGGGCGCCTTTTTCTCCGCACTGTCGGCAATTAATGATTGGTAGGTGGATAACGACCAAGGTTTAAACGTGGGATCTTGATATTGCAGATGCTGATTTTGCTCAAAAAGCGCTTTGACACGCTTTGCATCGCTATATTCAAACGGACTAAAACACAAACGCTTAGAGCGCCATGTAGCTGGGAACATGCTCAATTCCTATTCTATCAGCGCATACATTGATTGATATCGCGCTACGTACCTTATCCAGACTGCATATTACGCGTTTCGCTGCCAGTGGTAATCCATTTGCTTGGCAACGCGCAAGGCTAAATCCTCGCTGTGCAAATCAGCCACCAGCTGCAAACTCATATCAATACCCGCAGAAATGCCCGCGGAGGTAAGATACTTTCCATCCCTCACCCAGCGCTTACCTGGTACCACGCTTAATGGCGGATAAGCGCGGCTGAGCTCGTCCATATCTTCCCAATGCGTGATCACTTTTCGACCATCGAGTAATCCAGCCTCTGCGTGCTCATACACATAAATACCAATATTCATCGTTTGTCCTTACATCCATGTAGGGGCGATTATGACGACGTGGCTGCGAGGCGTGTTTTCTCCCGCACCGATAACAAAAGCATACCGATGCTGGCACACATAGCCATAGCGATAACAAGCGACCAAGTAACCGAATAACCGAACGTGTCGATGACATAGCCAATCAATACAAAGCTTGGCATCAGCAATAAGCTACGCAACGTGATCAATACCCCTTGAATACGACCGCGATGACTCGCCGGTGAGTTGTTGGCAAGATATACGCCTTCTTTGGTGAGGACCAACACCTCGCCAGCGGAAAGAAAAAACCACGCTAAAAAGTGAACGGGGATCGTGGGTGCCAACATCACAAGCCCATAACCCAGCACAAATAAGAGTCCTGAATAGGCCAACGCCATCGTCTCAGTATGTCCAGATGTCGCGCGAAGCAATAGCGGCGTGATGATCACCACCAACACGCACGCATACGTCATCAATTGACCAAAACGCACGGGCCCTTCTTGGCCAAATAAATGACTCAGATAAAGCGGGCTAGCCATCGTCATTTGGTTCAACGCAAACCAAAGCATGCCGCAAAGTAAAGTGAACACAATGAGATAAGGACGTGATTTAAGCACCGACCAGACACTGCCTTCTACGGCGCGCTCAAGGTCAGACTCAGACTCGGGGACGGCTTGCTCGGTCACATTGACCAAAAAGGCAACCACAAGAATACCCACCAAGACGGCAAGCCCGTTACCAAAGAAAATCCACTCAGTGTGCTGCCAAAACAAATAGCCCGCTAAGATGGGGCCAATCGCTGAACCCAAGTTATAGGCAAGGTAACTAAGCGACATCACCGCATCGCGATTGCCTGCGTGAGATAAATCGGCCACCAATGCATTACTGGCCGGCAACGCCACACCAATAAAAAAGTACGCGGCGAATAATAACGCCGGCACCATCACCGGGGCATCGGGTGCAAACCCGCACACCAGCAGCAAGATAGCGCCGACACATTCCCCCGCCACCATAGTGTTTTTATGGCCTACCCAATCAGAAAGCTTGCCACCAATAAAACTCCCCAGCAGGTACAAGCCAGTAATACTCATCGCTAATGTACCCGCCAGCGACGCGGAGTAGCCGAGCTTATCGGTAAACAAAAGCACGAGGAAAGGAATAATAAAGTTGCCCATCCCGAGGATCATGCGGGCCAGTGCAACGTAGTAAATATTGCGGTGCAATCCTTTATACATCGCCACCGCAGAAATAATCTTGTTGATTGTCGTAATCGTTAAACGTCCGTGTTAAAAAATCAGCACATAATGTACATGATTGATAAATTTATAAAAACTCGTTATTCACTAACGACCAATGGTGCGGCATGAGCTCGCGGATAGTTTTAAAAACTAGCTGGTTATCTGGCGTAGAAATCGCGGCTTTTGCACGATTATCGTGCCCAAAAGAGGTAAATACGTGGCTTGCGCTTTTCTGTTTTTCGAAAAAATAAAATCCCTAATATGGTGGCTACGTTTCGACCTCTCCAGAGACACACCGATGGATGATAACGCTCGGCAACTGCTTAACCATCTATGCCACGGCTATGACCAATTGGCCCAACGTCACCAGACGCGCGCTTTTCCAGAGCTCTCCACCGCGATCAAGCACCCACTCGGCTATTGTCTGATTCACTGTCCGATCGGTAGTCAGCGATTATCGATTGTTTCGCTACAATTTACCCCCAGCGTTCGCGGCCAAGGGGTGCTGACGGCGTTTATCGATTATATTCAAGCGCATCCGCATCACTACCGCGGCATTGAAGTTGCCACCATTCAAAATCAAAGCTTAGCGAAACGGCTACTGGCACTGGGTTGGCGATATAAGTCTGCCCTAACCAAGCTATTTCGCGCCAACACACCCACCTTGGTGCATGATTTCTAATCAAAATACGGAAGTTTTCGCTAAGTAGGGTTCCTATTATTAGCAACGTCTTATTATTCCCAAGGTATTACAAATAAGCGTCAAACCCAGTTCGTCAAGCGACGGTTACTTAAAGCAGACTTCCGCCCAACGCGCTAAGCCCGCGGTAACTGAACCAAAGTAGTCGCCACTCACTAAAGGAATGTTCGGCAGCTCTGCTTGTACAGCCTCCCGTAAGAAGGGCGAGCGTGCCGAGCCACCTGTCATAAAAATCACGTCGGGCTTTACACCGGCCTGAGCGACCACATCGTGCA
Source organism: Salinivibrio sp. ML323 (assembly GCF_001995745.1). Taxonomy (NCBI): domain Bacteria; kingdom Pseudomonadati; phylum Pseudomonadota; class Gammaproteobacteria; order Vibrionales; family Vibrionaceae; genus Salinivibrio; species Salinivibrio sp. ML323. The sequence goes on from NZ_MUES01000044.1 coordinate 8,614, forward strand.
CTAAGGCGATCATCTTACGTTTGGGCGCCTCAATCATGTTATCGCGCGTTACATCAACGTCCACGCGCTCGGAGAACAATTGAATACCCGCTCGGTATGCGGCTTGATCCGACAACGCAATCTTTGCCTCTTCCGCACGACGGACAATGTTGTGACCCAGTGACTCGTGATACACCTCAAGCAAACGGGCCAGTTTATGTGGCTCTTGCGCTTGCTTGTGCAGCCCTTTGAGCACCGCCAAGTTTTCAAACGCATAGAAATCGTTTTGCGCTTGTACGTTGTTAATCGCGATGGGGTTGGAAAACTGCGTAATCGGCATCTCAATGCCAGACTCCATTTTGCTACCCATCCCAAACGGGAACATCATTTGTTTGAATGCCAACGCAATATCTAGATCATTACCGCCAATACGCTGGCCTTTGTGCGCTAACAAACTTGCACTGCGATCGCTACTACCGCGCCATGATGGCCCCATCTCAATCAACGAACAGTCTGTGGTCCCCCCACCGATATCGACCACGAGAACGATTTGGTCTTCGCTCAGTGTCGCTTCATAGTCTAGGCCAGCAGCGACTGGCTCAAACTGAAATTCAACCTGTTTAAAGCCCGCCCGCTTAGCCGCATTGTGCAATATACCTTCGGCTTGGTGGTTTGCCGTCTCGCCCCCACGGCCTTGAAAGTTGATCGGCCGACCAATCACCGCATCATGAATACTCTGTTGGGTTTGGTGTTCGGCTTGCGTTTTGATGTTATCCATCATTGCGCATACGAGGTCTTCAAAAAACCGAAGCTGGGCATCACGTAAACCTGACGCGCCAAGGAAAGATTTAGGCGATTTCACGTAGTACATATCGCGCGGATCATCGAGATAACGATCGAGCGCCGCTTGACCAAACGCCATGTCCTCCGCCTCAAGTTCAATGCTTTCCTCTCGGTTTACATGAATGGCGCGGCGCAACATCTGCTCGCCAATCGTATCTAGCGGCTTGATGCCCCGATGACGAAACAGATACTCAGACACAGATTCGCGTGTAGGTGCGGCAAGGGAGGAAGGAATAAACGTGCTGTCCCCTTCTAGACGTAACAGCGTCGGCTGACCGTTCTCAATCTTCGCCACCGAACAATTGGCTGTACCATAGTCAAAGCCGATATACATAAATCCCTCTCACCGCAGAAAAAGTCGGCAATGCTACCTCAACCGTCGCGGGATTTCTAACATCCGTGTACAGAGGCCAATCAGTCGCGGCGTCGCTGCGAAACGCCACGCGTTGACAGTCCCTCTTGAGGCGTTTGTTAGCTGCCCTACTTGCATCTAGTGTTTAGTTTCTTTTGCCGGAAAGTCTTCAACATTTCCTCGTGCCTCACATCCAAATATATACTCGCCATCTTGCTCTCTAACCCAGTGATTCCCAACAGCCCTCAAGTCATCTGAAAACTTCGACTTTTTCCGCTTAACTAGCCGTTTAACTTCAATTTGAGCTTGCTTTGGTCCTTCTCCCAACCGCTCAATTAGCTCGCGTTCAAATTCATCTGTTTTATTCCAAACGTCGATCACCACAGCATTCCATGCCGCTATTACGATGGAAATCGCCGCTTCGAACTCTTCCTTCGAGTGGCCGTCGGGCAACTGAAGAATAATTGATTTACCAAACTCCAGAATTGTATGTGATATTTTTGTATTTGGAATCATCGCTTTGCCTGATTTCAGCTAACGCCTCAAGAAGAGGCGCCAGATTGCTGACGAACCCCGCCTTTTTAGGCGGGGTTCTTTTTGATAAGCGGCCGTAGGCCGCGATCGCGATATTTTTTGTTAGAGAGTGGTCGCTACCGACCAACGCCCAAATTGGCGGATAGAAGCCAGTATTTGCCTTATATCCGCCATATTAAAGCCGCATTTTCTTAGATAGCTCACCACTAACGCTATCTT
>NZ_MUES01000045.1:0-9936 GCF_001995745.1 Salinivibrio sp. ML323
TTCCCTATACTTGATTGTTAACGCCCATAATGTTAACAAATTTAATCTTTAATTAACATATTTGCCAGCACTAAATTTGCTGACAATCAGTGTGAGAATCGCATGGCAGAGCAAGACAAACCCGAGGTCGTCGACGTCCACCCCGATAAACGACAACATCAGGATCACAAGAATAAAGAAGACGCAGATCTGCGTGGCAGTAAAGGGCGGCTAAAAGCCATTGCCAGTGAATATTATGTCGATGCGCGCCTGCAGGAGGTTGAGCAGGAAGATCTCGCGCATCGCAGTGCCACCCGCCAGCGTCATGTGATGCAAAAGCAGCAGGCTAACCTCGAAGCCATCATTGCTCTGACTTACGACCAGTGTCATAGCGAAACCGCTCAGACCCCGGACCCAGATTGGCTGGTTCGTTTTTTCGATTTAGCCCGCAATATTCACGGCCATGCAATGCAGCAGTTGTGGGCGAAGATTCTCAAACAAGAAATGCTCCGCCCTGGCAGCACCTCAATTAAAGCCCTGACCATTCTCGAGACTATGACCCAGCGCGAAGCGCAAGCACTGCAACGCGCCTGTGCATTGTCCAGCACCTTTGGGCAAGACAGCACCAAAAAGCTAGTCACTGGTTTTCGCCGCCGTCAAGGCTTGGTGCAACTGCTACGCCCAGAGCCGCCTCATAAGCTCTCGCTGGGTCACTACCAACTGTCTTACACCGACTTAATGCTGTTGATGGACTTGGGGCTGATCCTGCGCACCGAGCTTGAATCTGGTGTGATTGAAATGCAGCCAGCGATGCCGTTTAAACTGCAAGACACCCAATACATGCTCACCCCGCTCCACAAAGGGATGCGTCTTTATTATTACCGCTTTAGCCCCACTGGCCATGAGCTAGCAAAACTGGTCGGTAAACGCGTGCATCCCGATTATCACCACGCCATTTGTGCGTTGCTCGCCGAAGGCTTTGAGATGCACAGCGATGTGGGTGATACGGTCAACACTCACGCTTAATCTGACGAGCGCAACACCCCGCGCTCACGCAGTACGTGAAGACAGGTCGCCACATGCTCGGCGACGCTGAGATCACCGCTTAAATGGATCGCCGGTGTTCGCGGTGGCTCATAGTCGGAAGATATGCCGGTAAACGCAGGGATCTCGCCGGCACGTGCCTTTTTGTACAGTCCTTTGGGGTCGCGCTGCTCACACACCGCCAGCGGCGTATCGACAAAGACTTCGATAAACTGCCCCTCTGGCAAACGCTCGCGCACCCGCTCTCGCTCCGCGCGAAACGGAGAGATAAAGGCACTCAAGACAATCAGGCCAGCATCAGTCATCAACTTAGCCACCTCGCCAATTCGGCGAATGTTTTCGGCTCTGTCCTGATCGGAAAAACCTAGATCGCGACATAAGCCATGGCGAATATTATCGCCATCCAGCAAATAGGTATGGTGCCCTTCGGCCACCAAGGCCGCCTCCAGCGCGCCGGCGATGGTCGATTTGCCCGAGCCAGACAAGCCGGTAAACCAAAGCACGACCGGCTGCTGCTGCTTTTGTTCACTGCGCGTTGTTTGATCAACACTATGTGTATGCCAGATCACGTTAGGATCGGAAGACGATATAAAAGATTGCGTCATAAATAGTCTCTCCGTCCGCCATGCCAAAATACGTGTGTTATCACGATTCACCTATTCTCTTATCATTGCCTTGATGAGATCTCGTATCGGGCTAGCGAATGATGTGGCTAGCCCGATATAGGGCTTATTAACACTCAGGTATTATCTATCCCAGCTGACCAAGATCCCGCGCTTGCCAATGCGGAAAGTGCTTGCGGATCAGCTGGTTTAACTCAAGCTCAAACGCTGAGAACGACGAGGTGGTTTGCGGCTGCGCCTCGGCCACATGACGGATSATGCCCGCGCCGACCGTCACATTGGTGAGGCGATCAATCAGGATAAAGCCACCGGTATTCGGGCTATCGTGATAGGTATCCAGCGGCACCGCTTCGCTCAGGGTCAAGGTGCAACGGCCAATGCCATTAAGCGGCAAGGTGTCTGCGTCATGAGTGTTAAGCGTATTAACATCGACCCCATACGACAGTGCCTCAACCTGCGCCGAGGTTTTCTTGCTGGCCAACTTAATGTCATATTCTCGCCCCGGTGCCAGTGGAGTTTGCGTCATCCACACCACGTCGGCGTCAAACCGTTGACCCACCGCCACGTCATCATCCGCTCGCACCAAGAGATCGCCACGCGAGATATCAATTTCTCTATCTAAAGTGAGGGTGACCGCTTGACCGCTAAAGGCAAATTCACGATCACCGTTAAAGGTGACGATGCGCGCGACCTTCGCGGTAAGCCCAGAAGGGAGTACTTTAACCTCATCGCCCACATGCAACTCACCACTGGCAAGGGTGCCTGCATAGCCACGGAAGTTCAGATCCGGTCGATTGACATACTGCACCGGAAAACGGAACGCACCCGTCCCGCGCGATTTTTCAATGTCGATGGCTTCTAGCTGGCTGAGCAGCGGCTCGCCTTGATACCACGCCATCGCGTCACTGGCATTGACTACGTTGTCGCCTTCCAGTGCCGACAAAGGCACCATAGACACTGACAAGCCAGGGTTGAGCTGATCGGCAAACGCCAGATATTGCTGTTGAATTTCATCAAACCGAGCTTGACTATATGCCACCAAATCCATCTTGTTCACCGCTACCACAAAATGCTGAATACCCAGCAAGTTAGCAATGTACGAATGACGGCGGGTCTGATCCAAGATGCCGTGACGGGCGTCGATTAAGATCACCGCTACATCACAGGTCGACGCGCCGGTGGCCATATTACGGGTGTACTGCTCATGGCCTGGGGTATCGGCGATAATAAACTTACGCTTGGCGGTGGAGAAATACCGGTACGCCACATCAATGGTGATCCCCTGCTCGCGCTCGGCTTGCAGGCCGTCTACCAGTAGCGCCAGATCCGGTTTCTCGCCCGTGGTGCCGACACGCTGGCTGTCGGCATGGACAGCAGCCAGCTGATCTTCATAGATCTGTTGCGAGTCGTGCAGCAAGCGGCCAATCAAGGTCGATTTACCATCATCGACCGAGCCACAGGTCAAAAAGCGCAATAAACTTTTGTGTTGGTGCTGTTGCAGATAACCCTCAATACCCAGATCGGCCACCTGTTGTTGAATTGCTGGATTCATGACTGCTCCTTAGAAATAACCCTGACGCTTTTTGCGCTCCATGGATCCGGACTGATCGTGGTCGATCGCCCGCCCTTGGCGTTCACTTGAGGTCGCGACCAACATCTCTTCGATGATCTCTGGCAAGGTGGTCGCGGTGGATTCAATCGCCCCGGTAAGCGGGTAGCAGCCCAGCGTGCGGAAACGTACCGATTTATGCATCACGGTTTCCTCGGGTCCAATCGGCATCCGCGCATCATCGACCATGTACAAGGTGCCCTCACGCTCCACCACCGGGTGTTCAGCCGCCAAGTAAAGCGGGACAATATCGATATTTTCCAGATAGATGTATTGCCAGATATCGAGCTCAGTCCAGTTAGAGAGCGGAAACACGCGAATACTCTCGCCCGGATTTACTTGACCGTTATAGTTGCGCCACAACTCTGGCCGTTGGTTTTTCGGATCCCAGCGATGGTTCTTATCGCGGAACGAATAGACGCGCTCTTTGGCGCGGGATTTTTCTTCGTCCCGACGCGCGCCGCCAAATGCCGCATCAAATTTATATTGATCCAGCGCCTGCTTCAGCGCTTGGGTTTTCATGATGTCGGTGTGCTTGTCGGAGCCGTGATCAAAAGGATTGATCCCCTGAGCCATCCCTTCTGGATTTTTGTGCACAATCAGATCTAGCCCCAGCTCTTTAGCGGTGCGATCGCGAAAGGCAATCATGTCGCGAAACTTCCAGTCGGTATCGACATGCAACAGCGGAAACGGGATCTTACCGGGGTAAAAGGCTTTGCGTGCTAAATGCAGCATCACCGACGAATCTTTACCAATTGAATACAGCATCACGGGGTTATCAAACTCCGCTGCGACTTCCCGCAGTATATGAATGCTCTCGGCTTCCAACTGCTGGAGGTGAGTCAGTGTTTTTGCGTCCATCTTCATTATCCTTTAAGCGAAGTTAACCACGGCGGTTGGCGCTTGCGTGGGATCAGCATCGGTTGCCACATTATTATCACCAAACCAAGTCAGCTGACCGGCGAGGGCCGCGACTTCGCCCACTACAATTAGGGCTGGCGACGCCGCTTGCTCAGCCAGCGACGGTAAATTATTGAGTTGACCGGTAAAGACTTTTTGCTCTGGACGCGTGCCGTTTTCAATCACCGCCACAGGAGTGTCCGGTGAACGGCCATGAGCCAAAAGCTGGCTTTGAATGTGGGCCGACTTCATTAGCCCCATGTAGATCACCAAGGTTTGCTGCGCGCGTGCCAAGGTGGCCCATTCCAGCGTGTCTTGTTCTTTTTTCAAATGGCCGGTAATAAACAGCGCCGTTTGGGCGTGATCGCGATGGGTTAGCGGAATACCGGCATACGCCGTTGCCCCTGCAGCGGCGGTGATACCAGGCACCACTTGAAACGAGACTCCGGCGTTGGCCAGTGTTTGTAACTCCTCGCCACCACGGCCAAACATAAACGGATCGCCTCCTTTTAAGCGCACCACCCGTTTTCCCGCTTGGGCATGCTCCACCAATAGACGATTAATGTCGTCTTGGCTCACACTGTGGTAGCTCGCCCGTTTGCCCACGCAAACCAGCTCTGCATCTCGGCGACACAACTCCATAATCGGCTCAGCGACTAAATAGTCGTATAACACCACATCGGCTTGCTGCATCAATTGCAACGCGCGCAAGGTCAATAGCCCAGGATCCCCTGGCCCGGCGCCAATCAAGGCCACTTCGCCTTGGGTGGTGATTTGTCCACTGAGCTGTTCAAGCGCCTGCTCGGCTTGCTGGTGTTTGCCCGCCGCGACTAAATCAGCAAACCGGCCACTAAAAGCGGCTTCCCAGAATTTACGCCGCCCCGTTAAGGTCGGAATGCGTGCTTTCAGTTTGTCGCGAAACGCGCCCGCCATCGCTGCCATTTTGCCGATATGTTGGGGGACCAAGGTTTCAATTTTTTCACGTAGCATCCGTGCCAATACCGGCGCTTTACCGCCCGACGAGATAGCAATGATAATGGGGGAGCGATCCACTAAAGAAGGGACAATAAAGCTACATTTAGGGGTGTCATCGACGACATTGACCAAAATATTGCGGCTGTCAGCGGCCGTGGAGACCAGCTCGTTGACTAAGGCATTATCGGTCGCCGCAATTGCCAGCATGTTTCCATCCAGGTGTTCGGGACGAAACGCCTCGCGCAACACCGTCAACTTTCCTTGCGCTTGCGCCTCTTCAATTTCACGGTCGACCTCAGGGGCCACTAAGGTGACCGCCGCCCCGACTTTGAGTAGCATGCGGGTTTTTCGCCATGCCACTTCGCCACCGCCCACCACGAGGCAAGGACGGTGTTTGAGCTGAGCAAAAAGAGGAAGATAATCCATGATCGCGCATTTCCTTGATGACAATACCGCCACTATATCGCCCCACAACTATTACCTGAAATTCTATAAATTCATTTTTTATTCTTTTTAGTGCTTTAGGAGTAGTGGAATGGATAAGGCATCGGGTCAATCAAACAATGACTGCGATCGCAAAGCGCTCAATTGCCGCCTCAGGGCCCTGCAACGGTTCGATAAAGCCGATCAAGCGCACAGCTTCATATGAATGATAAACGGCATAATTCAATTGCTTGATAACTAACGCACACTTTTCACTTGGAGATCCTGTTATGCGTTTGCTCCCTTCTGCTGTCGCCACCGCGGTGGTTGCCGGTCTGTTTGCCGCATCTGGCAGTGCCTTTGCCGATACCATCAACTTGCGTGTGATTGAAACCACCGATATTCATACTAATGTGATGGATTACGACTACTACAAAAACAAGCCGTCACAAAAAATCGGCTTGGTCCGCGCCGCGACCGTAGTCAAACAAGCTCGCGATGAAGCACAAAACGCGCTATTGGTCGATAACGGTGACCTGATCCAAGGCAGTCCAATGGGCGATTACATGGCGAGCAAAGGCATCCAACCTGGCGAAGTGCACCCAGTGTACAAAGCGATGAACTTGCTCAATTATGAAGTGGGAAACATCGGTAACCATGAATTCAACTATGGCTTGGCCTTTTTAAAAGAGTCAATCAACGACGCTAACTTCCCGTATATCAACGCCAACGTGTTTGATGCCGATAGCGGCGAGCACTACTTCGACCCGTATTTAATTAAAGAATACCAACTCAAAGATGAAGACGGTGATAGCCACACCATCAAAGTCGGTTACATCGGCTTTGTCCCGCCACAGATAATGACTTGGGATAAAGCCAATCTCGAAGGAAAGGTGATCGCCAAAGACATTAAACAAACCGCAGAAAAGTTAGTGCCGGAAATGAAAGCCAAAGGGGCCGATGTGGTCGTGGCTATTCCTCACTCAGGTATTTCACAAGCGCCTTATAAAGCGATGGCAGAAGACTCTGTGTATTACCTCACGGATGTCGACGGTATTGATGCCATTGCCTTTGGTCATTCACATGCCGTCTTCCCTGGAGAAGACTTCGCCAACATTCCCGGTGCGGATATCGATAAAGGCACGATCAATGGTGTGGCCAGTGTAATGGCCGGCCGCTGGGGCAGCCATGTCGGAGTGATAGATCTGGCGCTCGAGCAAGTCGATGGTCAATGGCAAGTCACAGGCAGCCAGGCTCAGGCGCGTCCAATTTTTGATCAAGCGAATAACAAGGCCTTAGTCGAGGCCGATGAAGCTTTGCTTAAGGCTGTGGAGTCAGACCATAAAGCCACACAAGATTTCGTCAATCAGCCAATTGGTCAAGCTAATGATGTGATGTATTCCTACTTGGCCCTGCTTCAAGACGATCCGACCGTACAAATCGTTAACCTCGCACAGCAAGACTATGTCGAGCGCATGATTCAAGGGGACCCTGACTTAGCCGATCTGCCGGTGCTGTCTGCCGCCGCGCCTTTTAAAGCCGGTGGTCGCAAAAACGATCCGAGCAACTTTACCGAAGTGGAGGCGGGCCAACTGACGTTCCGTAACGCCGCCGATCTTTATCTGTACCCGAATACCTTGGTGGCACTGAAAGTCTCTGGTGCCGAGCTTACCCAATGGCTAGAGTGCAGTGCCGGCCAGTTTAACCAAATCGATCCCAACACAGAGCAGCCCCAGTCACTGGTGAACTGGGATGGATTCCGCACCTATAACTTTGATGTCATTGACGGTGTCGAGTATCAGATTGATATCACCAAGCCTGCCCGCTACGACGGTGATTGCAATGAGGTCAATTCAGACGCGTCGCGAATCATCAATCTGACCTATCAAGGTGAGCCGGTTGACCCTGAGCAAACCTTCCTGATAGCGACCAACAATTACCGTGCCTATAGTGGTAAGTTCCCAGGCACCGGCAGTGACCATATCGCCTTTGCCGCGCCGGATGAAAACCGTACCGTGGTCGCCAACTACATCAGCCGTGTGAGTCAAGAAGAAGGCCAAGTCACAGTGAGTGCGGATAACAACTGGTCCATCGCGCCTATCGAAGGCGACGCTGTGGTCAGCTTTGAAACCTCACCGAGCGAGAAAGCGGCGCAATTTATCGAGCAAAAAGGCCAATGGTCAATGCGCCGCCAAGGCACTGATGAAGTGGGATTTGGCGTTTATCATGTTGATTTAAGCCAGCCTCGTCAGTAGCTGGTTAACGACACCCACTAAATAGCTTTTGAATACCGCAGCCTGTCTGCGGTATTTTTTTACTTTCCCCTTTGGAGTTTTGGTATGGATTGGCAAATCGTGACATTTGACGCGCTTGATACGCGCACCTTATTCACACTGATGAAATTACGGGTAGATGTGTTTGTAGTGGAACAAGCCTGTGCCTACCCAGAGCTTGATGCGCTCGACACCGCGCCAGAGACGCTGCATTTAATGGGCTGGCTGAATGGCGAGCTGGCGGCTTATGCCCGTGTGCTGGCACCAGGTGCAAGTTACTCAGGCGCCAGCATTGGCCGTGTGATCGTTGCGCCCGCTCACCGAAACGGTCAATGGGGGCATCAATTGGTTCGCCACGCGATTCAGGCTTGCCAGCAACATTGGCCACATGATGATATTGAGATTGGCGCACAAACACATTTACAGCGGTTTTATCAAACCCATGGCTTTTCGGCGTTTTCCGACGCCTACTTAGAAGATGGGATCCCCCATATTGATATGCGTTTATCGGTAAGTGACGCATCCGCCGTTTAAAGCAAAAAATCCCGCTGAATCAGCGGGATTTTGTTTTCATCTATTGGCGGTATAACCTATTTGGTTAGACGGAAGCGCTGCATGGTCGTTTGCAGTGATTGCGCCAACTGGCTGAGCTCGCTACAGGCTTGTGCGGTTTGATCAGCACCGCCAGCGACTTCTTGTGACGAATCATTGATGCGCTCAATGTTACGGCTTAGCTCATCCGCTACCGAATCTTGCTCGCCACAGGCACTGGCAATTTGCATGCCCATATCAGCGATGTTTTCAACCGAGGTTTCAATCCCACGCACCAGCTGTTGAGCCTGGTCGCCCTGCGCTACGCATTGCTCAATGCTCTCACAGCTTTGCGTGGTGGCATTGCGCGCTTGCGTGGCGTGTTGCTGCAGTTTTTCGATGATGGTGGTAATTTCGCCCGTTGAGTCTTGGGTACGGCCCGCTAAAGTACGCACTTCATCGGCCACCACCGCAAAGCCACGACCCGATTCACCGGCACGCGCTGCTTCAATCGCCGCGTTCAAGGCCAACAAGTTGGTTTGCTCAGCAATATCACGAATGACATCCACCACCATGTTGATTTGTTTCGACTGCTGATCGAGCTCACTCACGGTATCGCCGGTTTGACGCATGTCTTCTGCCACTTTACGAATCGAGGCTACCATGCCATCAATGTCTTTGGCGCCCATACGTGATTGTTCACTCGCTTCGTTGGCGGCGGTGGATGAGCTTTCGGTATTCTGCGCCACGTCGGCAACGGTTGCCTTCATTTGTGCCATCGCGGTCGCCACTTGTGATACTTCATGTTGCTGACTTTGCATCCCGCTTGAGGTTTGGCTCGATACGGCACTGACCTCTTCGACTGCACTGCTCAATTGGGTTACCGGGCAATTACTTCTNGCAAATATCACGAATAACATCCACCACCATGTTGATTTGTTTCGACTGCTGATCGAGCTCACTCACGGTATTGCCCGTTTGACGCATGTCCTCTGCTACTTTGCGAATCGATGCCACCATCCCATCAATATCTTGCGCCCCCATACGGGACTGCTCTCTCGCTTCGTTGGCGGCGGTGGATGAGCTTTCGGTATTCTGCGCCACGTCGGCAACGGTTGCCTTCATTTGTGCCATCGCGGTCGCCACTTGTGATACTTCATGTTGCTGACTTTGCATCCCGCTTGAGGTTTGGCTCGATACGGCACTGACCTCTTCGACTGCACTGCTCAATTGGGTTACCGCGGCAATTACTTCTTCAATCAACGTGCGCAGACTATCTTGCATGGCGATGCTTGAGTCTGCCAATTGACCCATTTCATCATTACCAATCTGGCTGCGATCCAATTGATAGCTCAAATCACCTTTGGCAATCGCAGAAGACTGCTCCATCACTAAACGCAACGGATTGATGATCGCACGAGTAAACACCACTGCCACCACAATCATAAAGGCGATCACCGCAAGCAGTACCCCGACAATGGTCATGCTCACCGTCGACACTTGATTCAGCATGGAGGTGCGGTTTGAGTCAATAAAACCTTGGGTCAGCTCAGACATTTCTTTAAGCGCTTTATCTAAC
>NZ_MUES01000046.1:0-9554 GCF_001995745.1 Salinivibrio sp. ML323
CATCGCCGCAAACATCGCCGCAAACGATCAGGTCACCATGACCATCAACGGCACCGAGTACACCACCACCGTGGATGAAAACGGCGAGTGGAGCGTGGACGTGGCCGGCAGCGACCTGGCGGCGGACACCGAGTTCGAGGTGGTCGTGAGCTCGTCGGATGACGCGGGCAATACGGTCGACAGCCGCGTGACCTCGACGCACACGGTTGACCAAACCGCGGATGCAGGCACGGTCAGCGTGAACGACATCACCAACGATGACGTGATCAACGCGCAAGAAGCGGGCGAGACCATCCCGGTCACCGGCAGCGCGAGCGGCGGCGACATCGCCGCAAACGATCAGGTCACCATGACCATCAACGGCACCGAGTACACCACCACCGTGGATGAAAACGGCGAGTGGAGCGTGGACGTGGCCGGCAGCACATCGCCGCAAACGATCAGGTCACCATGACCATCAACGGCACCGAGTACACCACCACCGTGGATGAAAACGGCGAGTGGAGCGTGGACGTGGCCGGCAGCGACCTGGCGGCGGACACCGAGTTCGAGGTGGTCGTGAGCTCGTCGGATGACGCGGGCAATACGGTCGACAGCCGCGTGACCTCGACGCACACGGTTGATACCAATACACCCAACCCCCCAGTCATCACCAATATCACCGATGACTCCGCTGGTAGTGATTACAGCGATGTCACTTTGCACGGTACGGGTGAACCTGGAGCAACTATCACGTTGTATAGCAAAGAAGGCAGTACGACTAATGGTAATGATACCAATCCGAATGGTTATGTTCGTGTCGCGACCGAGGTTGAGGTGGATGGTGATGGATTCTGGACTTTAGATATTACAGGTCTCGACAATACACCTGTCAATGATAATGAATTCTTCAAAGCGATTCAGACTGATGAGGCGGGTAACGCCAGTGAAGATTCGAACATTGTGCATTACTGGCACGGTGAATGGACGAATGCCAATACCGAAACTGGGGATGATTATGTCTTGACTGGTGCCGGTAACGATACGGTTAATATCATTACTGATGATGCTAACGATCAACTCGTCATTGACGGTGGTGCAGGAAATGACAAGGCTGTATTTAATACGAGTGTCGACAACCTATCGTTCAGCAAAGATAGTAATGGTTACGTCATTGTTGAAAACAGTGACACCGGAGATCGTGTTGAGCTGCGTGATTTTGAATCGATCAATATAGATGGCGATGACCAGAATATCGATGAGCTCTTCACGCCAACTGTCAATATTGTCGAAGACGCCAACGATGATGGCTTTATCAGCAGTGGTGAGCTCACTGGCCAGGTCGACGTTGAAGTCGGCTTGCCAGCCGGCGCCGTGGATGGTGACAAAATCCGCGTCAGCGATGGCGCCACCACCAACGAGATCGTGTTGGAGCAGAGCGACATCGATAACGGCAGCGTCGCGACCTCGTTCGATGCGCCAGCGGAAGGTGAAACCCTCGAGGTGACAGCGGAGCTGGAAGACCAGTTTGGCAACACCTCGGCAGAAGGCAGCGACAGCGCCGTGCTCGACACCCAGATAGAGATGCCTACGATCAAGGCGATTTGGGGGAATGGCTTCAATACTGGGCTTAAAGTGGAGGCTGAGCCGAATACAGAGCTATCGTTTAAAGATCAAAATGGCGACGCTATCCTTAATAAAGATGGGGACATCCTCAAGGTCAGTGTTGGTGAATCAGGCCAAGTGACATTGAATGGCGACAATTTGCCTGATGGCGAAGTGTTTCCGCTTGATATCACGGTTGTATCGACCGATTCAGCTGGAAACAGTGCTGAAGCAACAGCCCCCGCGCAGCCCACGCTGACACTCGAAGACACGGGGAGTAGCGCCGATGATGGTATAACCAATCAGGGTGAAGTGACTGTAAGCGGCATTGAGCCAGGTAATAAATGGTTTTATACCTTTGAGAATGCAGGAGATTACAAGCCGTTTGAGGGTGACCTTGGTAACTTTACCCAAGGTGAGGGAACAAGTTTTACGCTGCCAGAAGGCGAGTATGAGTGGTCAGATATTCGGGTTTATCAGCAAGACGAAAACGGCAATATTAGTGCGCATCAATGGCATCCTGCGGTAACGGTCGATACGACAGCCCCAGAGCAAAATGATGGCTTGAACAGCATCACGTTCGATGATGCCGATGACCTGATCAACGAGAGCGAACAAACCTCCGTGACCTTCAGCGGCAMGGTGGAAGACGGTGCGGCGATAGACAGCATCGTGATCACCGACGGCCAGGGTGGCAGCGTCACCGTGGACGCGAACGACATCACCGTGAGCGGCAACGATGTCAGCGTGGCCGGCCAAGACCTGAGCRGCCTGGGCGATGGCGAGTTGAGAGTGACCATGTCGGTGACCGATAAGGCCGGAAACCAGGGCAGCGTGGATGACAGCGCCGTGTTCGACACCCAGATAGAGATGCCTACGATCAAGGCGATTTGGGGGAATGGGCTTAAAGTGGAGGCTGAGCCGAACACAGAGCTATCGTTTAAAGATCAAAATGGCGACGTCATCCTTGATAAAGATGGAGACTCCCTCAAGGTCAGTGTTGGTGAGTCAGGCCAAGTGGAATTGAATGGCGACAATTTGCCTGATGGCGAAGTGTTTCCGCTTGATATCACGGTTGTCTCGACCGATTCAGCTGGAAACAGCGCTGAAGCAACAGCCCCCGCGCAGCCCACGCTGACAATCGAAGACACGGGGAGTAGCGCCGATGATAGGATAACCAATCRGGGGGAAGTGACTGTAAGCGGCATTGAGCCAGGTAATAAATGGTTTTATACCTTTGAGAATGCAGGAGATTACAAGCCGTTTGAGGGTAACACTGGTAACTTTATCGAAGGTGAGGGAACAAGTTTCACGCTGCCAGAAGGCGAGTATGAGTGGTCAGATATTCGTGTCTATCAGCAAGACGAAAACGGCAATATTAGTCCACATAAATGGATGTGGTACCCGGGGGGAGTAGTCGATACGACAGCCCCAGAGCAAAATGATGGCTTGAACAGCATCGCGTTCGATGATGATGTCGTTAATAGTGCAGTTCACAACGCTGTGACGCTCAGTGGTCAAGTAGAAAAGGGAGCAACGGTTGACAGTATTGTGATCACTAATAGTGCTGGAGGCAGCATTGGGTCGATTGGTGGCATAGATATTAATGACACCAATTCAGGCGGAAGCATCACTGTCGACAGTGGCGACATTAGCGTGGATGGTAATGGAAAGGTAACGGTTACAGGCCAAGACCTGAGCAGCTTGGCTGATGGCGAGCTGACCGTGACCATGACGGTGACCGACCAAGCAGGGAATACGGGGAGCGTGAGCAACAACGCCGTCTACCTTGCTTCTGACGGACTAACGGTCTCGGCTTCCTTGTCTGAATTTGCCGGCGGTTCGCATCCAGCCGATGATTTAATAGCGCATGTTAAACAAGAGAATCTGAATTTAGATCAAGTCACTGAAACGACAACTGATACCGGAAAGCCCTTGCTTATTGGCGGTACATCAATTGAAGCATATCATCTAGGTGATAGCAGCGGGATTGCGGATATTACCTTTATATCACAACAAGCTGATGCGACTACCGCGTATTATGGTGGTAGTGGCGACGATACGGTTTACCTACAAGGTAATCGCAGTGATTATGGCAACCTAACACAACTACCGAATCAACAAGGTGCAGATAGTGCAGTTG
The DNA here is from genome assembly GCF_001995745.1 of Salinivibrio sp. ML323. Classification (NCBI taxonomy): domain Bacteria; kingdom Pseudomonadati; phylum Pseudomonadota; class Gammaproteobacteria; order Vibrionales; family Vibrionaceae; genus Salinivibrio; species Salinivibrio sp. ML323. Next base: position 3,728 of record NZ_MUES01000046.1, read on the forward strand.
GTTTATATCATCAAGCCGGCCATGATGCAGTTGTCGATCACGTACCGCATACTTTCTACGATATCGAAACCATCTACTTTGCCGATGGTAAATATGAAGTAGAAAACGGCGAGTTGACCAAAGTCGCGGATATTGTCCAGCTGGACGTTGACGTGACGTTGAACGATAACGACGGCTCTGAGAAAATCACATCAGTAATTATATCGGGAATGCCTGAAGGAGGCAGCGTACCGGATGGCGAGCAGCTTGATTCAGGTGATTGGCAAGTGCCGATTGATCCACTTCAGACAAGTTCTGGTTTCTCGGTCACGCTTGAATTGCCGGAGGGAGGTGCCCCTGATTTATCCGTGACGGTTGGTGCCGCTGAGGTCGATGATCAAGGCAATCGTGTTGATGTCGAAATCACAGACACGGCTTCACCATTAAACGTCATTTTACCGAACGAAGTGACGAGTAATGTGTCGCAACCGCTTACGCTCACTAACGATGATGGGCGTGCGAGTTATAATAATAGCTTTGGCTATTATGTCAAAGATGACGATGGCAATCCCACTATTGGTAAAGTGGTTTGGGCGAATTCATCGAACGCTAATGAAGGCGACACATTTGATCTGGATGGTTACGCCCAAGACGAAATTGGATTCTTTATTATTCCAGATGGTGGTCGTGAAAATGCAATATCAGACCAAGCCAATGTAACGTTTGAGCAAAATCAGCAAGGAAACTGGCAAGCTGTCGTTAACGGGCAGCCGTTATCCGGCAAGGGGGCGCCAGCTTTATTTGACCAAGCTGCTTTAAACCCAGATAACCGCCCATATATAGAAACTGATGACAACGGTGATCTTAGATTTGAGGATGTATTGGGTGGTGTAGGTTGGTTTAATAAGTTCAGTTTTGACGACGTAAAAGTGAATGCAGAGTGGGGCGATCAGGTGACTACCGTTACTGGGACCACAGGTGACGATGCTTTAGAAGCCGGTCAAGGCAATGACATTCTCATCGGTGGAACCGGTAGCGATAAATTCCAGTGGTCGCTGGATGATATGCCATCGTCTGCCGATGGGACGGAAACCGATGTTATTGTCGATTTTGACAACCAAGGTGACACGCAAGACACCTTCTCGTTTGTCGAGGATTTAACTCAGCTCATCAAAGACGGGCAAGTGTCGATTTCATGGCAAACCACAGACAGTGGTGAGGCTGAAGGTACGCTCACCATCGGTATTGATGCCGACGGCGATAGCCAAATGGATCAGCAGATTGACATTGAAAGCTTGAGCGTCGTTACCAACGGCGGTCAGCAAGAAGTGGTGATCAACACCTTGATTGGTGGCCAAGAAGGGGAGCTAAGATTGACGCAAGATGGTAATAATACTGAACTTTCAGTAGGAGATAACCAAGACTTAGAAATCGACGTCGATACAGACTGGTAATCTCCCTCAGGCAGCGGCTATGATGTTGCTGCCTGTTATTTTTCGGTCAAAAGAGAGATGTAAGTGACTGACCAATCAAATAATAATCAATCGGTGCAGTGGCAAATCGCAGCGGGCGAACAACCCACCGACGATCCCTTGCTAGATTGTTTGGTATTGCTGACCGAACACTATGGCACCCCCTGCTCGGGGGATGCGTTAGTGGCGGGCTTGCCGATGACCAATGCGCTACTCACGCCCGATATGTTTCCACAAGCGGCAAGGCGCGCCGGTTTGGCCGCACGTTTGTCACGTCGCAACCTGGATAACTTAGGGCCGTTATTGCTCCCTTGCGTGTTACTGTTAGCAGATCAAAAAGCCTGTGTGCTGCGTGAGATTGATAATGAGGCAGGCACTGCCCTGATTCAGTTGCCCGAAAATGGCGGCRAGCAAACCATGCAGCTTGAAGCCCTTGAGGCGATGTATATCGGATATTGCTTTTTTATTAAGCGCCAGTACCGCGGTGATCAGTCGGTCGATTTACACCTGCACGAATGGCACTATTTCATCAATCAATGAATTTTAGTCATGGAATAGACATGTTAGAACGTCACCACCTTCATATTTTGCGTGCGATCAAAGAGCAAGGGTCGCTTACCGCAGCCGCAGAGACGCTTCATCTCACCCAATCTGCCATTAGCCATGCGATGAAAAAGCTAGAAAGCCAGCTCGGGATTAGCTTGTGGCAAAAATCCGGACGGCAGCTTCATTTCACGCGAGCGGGTGAGTACTTGCTTACGCTGTCTGAGCGCATGCTTCCTCAGTTCAAGCACGCTGAACAGCAGCTTAAACAGTTTGCCCAAGGCCAACGTGGCACACTGCGCATTGGTATGGAATGCCACCCTTGCTATCAATGGCTGTTGAAAGTGGTCGAGCCGTTTTTGCACCAATGGCCAGATGTGGATGTTGACGTTAAACAAAAGTTTCAGTTTGGCGGGCTAGGCGCTCTTTGGCCATGAGATTGATGTGCTCGTCACGCCCGATCCCTTACTTAAACCAGGCATAGAATACGTATCCGTGTTTGATTACGAACAGGTGCTGGTGGTGAGCGGACGAAGTGCACTCGCGGCGTTTGACCATGTTGATCCTGAGCAAGTAACACAGGAAGTGCTGATTACCTACCCTGTTGATCAATCGCGTTTAGATGTCTTTACCCAGTTTTTGGCGCCGGCGCACTGTGCACCGCGCAAACACAAAACCATAGAAACAACCGATATCATGCTGCAAATGGTTGCCGCTGAGCGCGGGATCGCGGCACTCCCCAAATGGCTGGCAAAAGAGTACCAACAACGACTAAACCTTCATATCCTTCGTATAGGCCAACAAGGTATTCATAAGTCGATCCATTTGGGTGTACGTGAGGGACAAAGAGATGATTACATCCAAGACTTCATCGAAAAAGCCAGTTCAACCGTAATGCAGCGATGTGACTAAGAGATAAAACACTCAATCCCGTTAATAGTGACATTTAAGCGCATACTTCAAGTGCATGGTCTATGGGTGTAGTTTGGCGCCGTTTCAAACACCGATCTATAATTACGTATTGTCTCAATGTTGAGCCGTACAAAGTGCACATTTCGGAGTAAAAATGCTTTCGAAGACGTCTAATTCCTTAGATAACGCAAGTGATAGACTTTGAATGCACCTCACATTTTTTATGGATAAAGAGTCCCGGTTATGAAATCAATCTCGCTCTCTCGCAATGTAAACGTCGAAAGTATCCAGGGAGATGGTGTACTGCTTGTCAATGGCACGCCAATGACAGTGACCGAAGGCACGTCCTTTCCGTCTGGAACCGAGCTGGTTCTGCCAGATAACAGTGAGGCTGTTATTGTACTCAGCGACGGAACGTTACTCGCCGTTGAGGCTCAGGGAGAGCAGCCCGGCGCCGTGCTCGATGGATTGCCGCAAGATGTTCAAGATGAAATAGCCGAGACTCAGCAWCAAATCCTTGACGGTGAAGCCGAGATTCAGCAACAAATCCTTGACGGTGAAGGCGAGATCACCATTCAAGAAGATCAGGCGTCGGCTGCGGGGCAAGATGCGACCGGAAGTGGCTCGTGGAGCTATGTCAACATTGCGCGTGATGGAAGCGAGACCATCTCAAGCTCTGGATTTGATTCTGACTCGATTGCTAACAACGCAGGCGCGATTGGCACTAACCAAGAAGACGGCTTTGGACGCTTCGTTGATGCAACGGCACCCAACGCGCCAGGTGTGACCATCCTCAATGACGCAAACAATGACGGTGTGATTAGCAGCCAAGAAATTGGCGACGGTATTCGTGTCTCTATCGATTTAACGGGTACCAACGCTAATCCAGGTGATGTGTTAACCGTGAATGGACAAACCTTCATCCTGACAGACGACAATATTACCGACGGCTCTGTCGTCCTGACCCTCCCTGATACTCCCGCAGACGGAGAAACATTAACCGTAGAAGCCACCATTACCGACACCTCCGGCAACACCTCCGCGCCGGGGAGTGATCAAGCTGAGGTTGATACTAGCGCCGAGGCCGGCACGGTCAGCGTGAACAACATCACCAGCGATGACGAGATCAACGCGCAAGAAGCGGGCGAGACCATCACGGTCACCGGCAGCGCGAGCGGCGGCGACATCGCCGAAGGCGATACCGTTGCGATGACCATCAACGGCGAAGACTACACCACCACCGTGGATGAAAACGGCGAGTGGAGCGTGGACGTGGCCGGCAGCGACCTGGCGGCGGACACCGAGTTCGAGGTGGTCGTGAGCTCGTCGGATGACGCGGGCAATACGGTAGAGAGCACTGGCTCATCAGAGCATACGGTGAATACCCAAGCTGGTAGCATCAGCATTGCCGATATCACTGGGGACAACCAGATTAATGCTAATGAAGCTGATAATGTGACCATCAGTGGTAGTACGAATGGTATTGAGGACAACCAAACCGTGACTATCACTGTAGATGGTACTGAAGTGGGGACTGCGACAGTTACCGACGGTGAGTGGAGCTTGGAAGGTGTAGATCTAAGCGATTTTGCCGATGGCGACATCACCGTGGTTGCATCCGTGACGGACAGCGCGGGCAACTCAGCGAGCGACACAGAAACCGCGACGCTAGGTACGGCGGCCCCAGACACCGGTGATGGCAGCAACAGCATCGCGTTCGACGATGGCCTGATCAACGACAGCGAACAAAGCGACGTCACGTTCACCGGCACGGTGGAAGACGGTGCGGCGATAGACAGCATTGTGATCACCGACGGCCAGGGTGGCAGCGTCACCGTGGATGCGAACGACATCAGCGTGAGCGGCAACGATGTCAGCGTGGACGCCCAAGACCTGAGCAGCCTGGCCGATGGCGAGCTGACCGTGACCATGACGGTGACCGATGAAGCCGGCAACCAGGGCAGCGTGGATGACACCGCGACGTTGGATACGGCGGCCCCAGACACCGGTGATGGCAGCAGAACATCAGCGTGAGCGGCAACGATGTCAGCGTGGACGCCCAAGACCTGAGCAGCCTGGCCGATGGCGAGCTGACCGTGACCATGACGGTGACCGATGAAGCCGGCAACCAGGGCAGCGTGGATGACACCGCGACGTTGGATACGGCGGCCCCAGACACCGGTGATRGCAGCAACCGCATCGCGTTCGACGATGGCCTGATCAACGACAGCGAACAAAGCGACGTCACGTTCASCGGCACGGTGGAAGACGGTGCGGCGATAGACAGCATCGTGATCACTGACAYTGACGGTAGCAGCATCACTGTGGCGGAAGGCGATATCAGTACCGACACAGACGGTAATGTCACCGTGATCAGCCAAGACGTCAGCATCCTGGCCGATGGCGAGCTGACCGTGACCATGACGGTGACCGATGAAGCCGGCAACCAGGGCAGCGTGGATGACACCGCGACGTTGGATACGGCGGCCCCAGACACCGGTGATGGCAGCAACAGCATCGCGTTCGACGATGCCGATAGCCTGATCAACGAGAGCGAACAAACCTCCGTGACCTTCACCGGCGCCGTGGAAGACGGTGCGACGGTCGACAGCATTGTGATCACTGACACTGACGGTAGCAGCATCACTGTGGCGGAAGGCGATATCAGTACCGACACAGACGGTAATGTCACCGTGATCGGCCAAGACGTCAGCATCCTGGCCGATGGCGAGCTGACCGTGACCATGACGGTGACCGATGAAGCCGGCAACCAGGGCAGCGTGGATGACACCGCGACGCTGGATACGGCGGCCCCAGGCGAAGGTGGCGATAGCAGCAACAGCATCGCGTTCGACGATGCCGATGACCTGATCAACGAGAGCGAACAAACCGCCGTGACCTTCAGCGGCACGGTGGAAGAC
>NZ_MUES01000047.1:0-7457 GCF_001995745.1 Salinivibrio sp. ML323
GTGGGATAGATGCACATTGCCAACGGGCGCCTGTCACGATCAGGGGTTAATAGTTGGCTCCGATGTCGGATGGCGCGCGGCGCAAATCATACCAAGTTTGCACGATCGAGTTGGCGCTTATGCCGACCTACGCGAACTTTAACGTCGGTGGTGCCATTGGCGTAGGTGACACAAGCCCCAGCACGATGTTGGATAGGGACATTGCCAACGGGCGCCTGTCACGATCGAGGTTAATCGTTGGCCTCAATGTCGGATGGCGCGCGGCGAAAGTCATACCAAGTTTGCACGATCGAGTTGGCGCTTATGCCGACCTACGCGAACTTTAACGTCGGTGGTGCCATTGGCGTAGGTGACACAAGCCCCAGCACGATGTTGGATAGGGACATTGCCAACGGGCGCCTGTCACGATCAGGGGTTAATAGTTGGCCCCGATGTCGGATGGCGCCAGTTGCACTGCGCGCGGCGAAAGTCATACCAAGTTTGCACGATCGAGTTGGCGCTTATGCCGACCTACGCGAACTTTAACGTCGGTGGTGCCATTGGCGACGAGACACAAGCCCCAGCACGGTGTTGGATAGATGCACATTGCCAACGGGCGCCTGTCACGATCGAGGTTAATCGTTGGCCTCAATGTCGGATGGCGCAGTGCAACTGGCGCCAGTTGCACTGCGCGCGGCGAAAGTCATACCAAGTTTGCACGATCGAGTTGGCGCTTATGCCGACCTACGCGAACTTTAACGTCGGTGGTGCCATTGGCGACCGAGACACAAGCCCCAGCACGGTGTTGGATATGTGGAAATTGCCAACGGGCGCCTGTCACGATCGAGGTTAATTGTTGGCCCCGATGTCGGATGGCGCGCGGCGCAAGTCACACCAAGTTTTTTCGATCGAGTTGGCGCTTATGCCGACCTACGCGAACTTTAACGTCGGTGGTGCCATTGGCGACCGAGACACAAGCCCCAGCACGATGTTGGATAGGGGGACATTGCCAACGGGGGCCTGTCACGATCGAGGTTAATCGTTGGCCTCGATGTCGGAGGCGCGCAGTCCGCTTGGGTAATACATGACAGACATCGCACTGGCGCTTGTCCGACCTACACACCATTTTAATATCGGTGGTGCCATTGGCGACCGAGACACAAGCCCCAGCACGGTGTTGGATAGGGGACATTGCCAACGGGCGCCTGTCACGATCGAGGTTAATCGTTAGCCTCAATGTCGGATGGCGCAGTGCAACTGGCGCCAGTTGCACTGCGCGCGGCGCAAGTCGCACCAAGTTTGTACGATCGAGTTGGCGCTTATGCCATTGGTGAAGGAGACTTCGCAAACCAAAACTGGCCTCAAATGAGGCCAGTTTTGCTCGTATTAAACCTTTGAATGTGCGAGTGTTATACGATACGTCGCCGAAAGATGCGATGACCAACGGCATTGAATAATGCGCCTGCCACAATTAACCCACCACCGAGATAGGTCCAAATTGAGGGCACTTCATTAAATATCCATACCCCAATTAATGTCGAGAACACGATTTGCACATACGCATAGGCTGACGCTTCGCCAGCTTGTTGTGTTTGCATGGCTTTGGTGAGCCCATACTGGCCGATTTGAGTAAACACACCCACTAACACCAATAAGAATGTGAGCGGCAAACTTGGCATCACAAACTCTGGCCACATCAACACCACCGAGACCGGCAGGGCGACCATCGGGAAGTATAGGATGATTACCGAGCTGTCTTCGCTGCGGCTGAGTTTTCGGACAATTACGTAGGCCACAGAGCTCCCTAAAGCCCCCAGTAATGCGATAGCGACACTAAAGGGCGGAAGTGCGCTATCGATCGATGTATTGAGGTTGGGTTGAACCATCAGATAGAGGCCGCCCAAACACAGGGCAATGGATACTAAGGTGGCGCCTTGTAAGCGCTCTTTAAGCAGCACGAGCCCAAGGATAGCGGTAAATACCGGGTGGGTGTATTGCAGCACTGTGGCTTCGGCGAGCGGCAGTGTCGTAACCGCATAATACACACACATTAATGCCATGGTGCCCAATACGCCGCGCAATAAAAGTAGCGGTTTGTTGTTGCCCAAAGGCGATAGACCTTTGCGCCTGACATCGGTGTAGCTGATGATGAGTGAGACCAAGGCCCGCGATGCCACGATCTCAAGCACTGGGATACCGTTGAGGCTCACATATTTTACACAGGCGGACATCAGCGCGAAACCGAATGCAGAGAGCAGCATATAGCGGATCCCAATGGGGATCGCAGAGAAAGATAAGGCAGGCATAATCACACGGCGTTGAACAACAAGGCGAACATGATAACGCGTCTCGCTATTTTTTGCTTGAGGATAGGGCAAATAAATACGCGGCCTTGATAGCCGCGTGTGATTACAAGGTTAGAAGGTTAAGGCCAAAGCTGGGTGAGTGAGCCGAGTAATTCCTGGCTAGCGCCCTGTTGTCCGAGGTATTTAAGAATAATCGGAACAAATTGCTGCAAGGTTGCCGCATTGACCCCTAGCTTTTCTGCCACGCTATACAGGCTATTGAGTGAGCTGATGTTGTTACTAACACCAGTGTCACCGAGTAACGAAGACAGCGAGCCTAAATCAGGGCGGAGACTAGCAAGCTCTTGCTGTTTAGTCCCCGTCAGACGATCGGCTGCCATTGCCAGCAACGCGCTGGCACCACCGGCGGCTTGTGTTGAACTCACATCCACTTTCTCGGTAATGGATTGGACAAGGGGAGATTGACTGGCTTGGTCATCCGCAAATTGGGTCGCCATTTGCGTCATCGTATCAGTGGTTTTATCGCCTTGGCCGAACAGAGCGTAGCTTGGTGTTGCGAACACAAGGCTTGAGAGCGAGAGCAAAGTCGCTACGTATTTAATCATCGATTATCCGTTAAACAGAAAAATGCGCCGTGCTCTAGGTATAGCGGGGATTGCCGCGGAAAGAAAGCCTTTCAGCGGCAAAGTTTTGGCGAGTCTCAGCGTTAAGCCACGGCACGCACTTTTTCTAAGTGGGCGAGGTACTCATCGTAGCTGCCGTTAAAGTGGATCAATTGCTGATCTTTTATCTCAATAATGTCGGTCGCCAGTGAGGAAACAAACTCACGGTCGTGGCTGACAAAAATCAAAGTACCGGGGAATTGCTCTAGGCCTTTATTGAGTGACTCGATCGCTTCCATATCCATGTGGTTGGTCGGTTCATCCATCACAATCACATTGATATCTTGCATCATCAGCTTGCCAAACATCAGGCGGTTTTTCTCGCCCCCTGAGCAGCTTTTGGCTTTTTTGTTCACATCATCGGCTGAGAACAACAAGCGACCCAAAATGCCACGAACCATCAAATCATCATGCTTGGCCGTACGCCATTGCGACATCCACTCAAACACGGTGAGATCGTTATCAAACTCGGCACTGTTATCTTGTGCACAGTAACCAATGGATGCGTTTTCTGACCATTTGATTGTGCCTTCGCTTTGCGCTAACTCGCCGACTAAACAGCGCAGTAACGTCGATTTACCGACACCATTTTCGCCAATAATCGCGAGGCGTGAGCCGGCTTCGAGTAAGAAATGGCCACCGCGGAATAGGGGCGTATCGTCAAATGCATGGCCCACCTCACGCAATTCAACCGCTTGGCGATGGAGCTTTTTGCTTTCAGTGAATTGGATATAAGGGTGCACGCGACTGGATGCTTTGACTTCATCAAGCTGGATCTTTTCCATGCGTTTGGCGCGTGAACTGGCTTGCTTAGCTTTAGAGGCATTGGCACCAAAGCGATTCACGAAGTCTTGCAGCTCACTAAGCTCCGCTTCTTTTTTCGCGTTGCTGGCGAGCAATTGTTCACKTGCCAAGCTAGATGCGGCGACAAAGTCATCGTAGTTGCCTGGATATACACGTAGCTCGCCAAAGTCGATATCGGCCATGTGGGTGCACGTGGCGTTCAAGAAGTGACGATCGTGAGAAATGATAATCATGGTGCACTGGCGCTGTTGCAGCTCACCGGCCAACCAATTGATGGTATGAATATCCAAGTTGTTGGTTGGCTCGTCCAGCAGCAAAATATCAGGATTGGCGAACAGGGCTTGAGCAAGTAGCACTCGTAATTTCCAGCCCGGCGCGACTTGTGACATCAAGCCAAAGTGCAGCTCTTCTTCAATCCCCGCTTGCAAAAGAATATCGCCGGCACGGCTCTCGGCGGTATAACCGTCCATTTCCGCGAACTGGCTTTCTAGCTCTGCGACGGCCATGCCATCTTCTTCGCTCATTTCCGGCAAAGAATAAATGCGCTCACGCTCTTGTTTGATTTCCCACAGCTTGCGATCGCCCATCATCACCGCATCAATCACTGAGTATTGCTCATAGGCAAATTGATCTTGGCTAAGCTCGCCCAAGGTTTGTCCTGGCGTGATGGACACATTGCCTGCGGTAGGCGTGAGCGCGCCACTCATGATTTTCATCAAGGTGGATTTGCCACAGCCGTTGGCTCCGATCAATCCGTAGCGGTTACCGTTACCAAATTTGGCAGAGATGTTTTCGAATAGCGGCTCGGCACCAAACTGCATGGTGATATTGGCGATTGAAATCAAAAGAGGTTCCTAGCGACTGTGCTCAACCAAGGTCCGTATCGTTTATGACAAGCGATAAATCCACGGCCCAGCGAGGAGGGTGTAAAGATAAATATGACTGAGCGCGCATTGTACAGAAGTGTGATGAAATTAACAGATTAATGGTGAAGAATCACAAGGCGATGCTGGTTACCACCTTGTGATGTCATGGCTTTTACTTAGGTACGTATATGGTGTTAGGCCTTGCGACTGAGCATACGTGTATCCGCTTGACGAATTAACTGATCCAATGCGGTTTTACTGCTGGTTAACTGAGGGGCATTATCCGCGCGCATGTCGCTCACACCAAAACTAAAGCTTAAATAATGTGGGCGTTGATCAATCAGGAGTGGTGAATGAGCCAGTTGCATCACCAGTGATTGGGCCCAATCAGTGGCAGCCGCATGTGTGGTGTTGGGCAATAACACCGCAAACTCATCCCCGCCAAAGCGCGCCGCGATCCCCTCGTGCGTATTGTTGGCGAGCAGTGTAGCCAGGTGACAAATCGCCTGGTCACCCACCAGGTGGCCGTATTGATCATTCACCGTCTTCAACTTATTCATATCGATAAACACCAGTGCCAACTGGTGGCATTGAGGTTGGCTTAGCAGTGTATTGAAGCTGGTTTCGAGATGATACCGATTGGCAAGGCCTGTCATGTCATCGGTATTGAGCTTTTGCACCAAATGCCCCAACTGATCGACCAAGCGCTGGTTTTCGGTTTCTAACGCGGCAATTAATTGTTCACACTGGCCCACCTGATAACGCAGTTGTTTAATGGTTTTGGTGTCATCGTTTATCAGCGTTTTGACTTGTTCTAGCACATCGTTCATGACTATATTCCTTTACGCACCCTAACACGGTATGACGCCACTTTATCGGTACGGTGCGACAGAATGTGTCTGATTAAATCGGTTTAACTGATTGTTTTATATGCGACGCATTTTGCCTTTTTGTGATGGTAGGCTCAGTTATGAAATGGAACCGCGATCGCGACTTGTTTGTGAAAGTAGGCAGGTAAATAATAGTGAAAAAATCATTAGACATCGAAACATTTATGACAACCCGTCCGCCTAAAAGTGACTCGCTAAGGCTCGCATTCTTGTTGTTGCGCCACCTTTCACACCGGATCAAACAAACCGCAGGCGATCTACAAAAAGCCGTTGCAAGCGATGGGATAGAACGCAATATCCGTACCATTCAACGTAACTTAGAGATGCTTTGCGAGGAAGGGTTTGCCGAGTGTGATGATACCAGCAAACCTTATGGATATCGGTTATTGGATCATGCCCCAGAGCTAAGCAACGGCAAGTTGTCTACGCAAGAGGCATTGTTACTGTCGCTGGCTGAAAACTACCTCACTAACTTGCTGCCGGCTAATGTGACTGAATCACTCAGTGCCATGTTTGCGGCAGCGCGCTGTGAATTGAACCCGACGGGTGATGCCGAAAAAGCGCGCGCCTGGACCAAGAAAGTGCGTGTGGTCAGCGAGACCCAGCCGTTGCTCCCCCCCAAGATGAGTGACGAGGTTTTTAAAAATGTTACTGACGCGCTCTACAACGACTATCCGCTGATCCTCGATTACTACAACGCCAAACAGCAACAAAAAACCGGCCAACGGGTTTACCCACTCGGCCTCGCGCAACAAGGCCCACGCTTATATTTAGTATGCCGGTTCGAAGGCTACGATAACGAGCGCAGCATAGCGGTTCACCGCATTAACCGTGCCAATGTGTCTAAATTCCCATTTACGCCGCCATCAGATTTTGATCTGAAAAAATACGATGACGACGGCCGATTTGGCTTTGGAGAAGGCGAGCGTTGCTCACTGACCTTTAACATTAAAAAAAGCGCCGGCCACTATTTACAAGAAACGCCACTGTCTTCCGATCAAACCATGACCGAGCACGATGAGCATTATCAAGTCACCGCCACGGTCATCCGCTCGCAACAACTCACCCACTGGCTTGATGGATTTGGAGAGTTGGTGTGGGGCGTCGCGATCAAAGATACGATCGCTGTCGGTGAAGAATAAGCCTTGCATTGAATTTTATCGGAGAAGACATTTCTCTGTATTAACAGAATCGAGGAAACGATGAATACAAAATTAGTATCGGAATGGAAGCTGTCAAAAGAGACCATTGAGAAGATTGGGTTAGGATCAGAGTTAAATGAAAAGTTAGAAAAAAAACTCAACCATCACATAGACTCGTTTATTCGCTCTCGAAATGATGACACTGAAATTGGCTATGCACTAAATAACTGTTATGCATCTTTAATGCCGAATGATACCTATGATTCAGGAAGTGTGAGATGGCTTTGCTTCCAAGACAATATTTATTTTGATAAAAACCGAAGGCGTTTTTGGTTGTGTAAGGATATGGAATGCTCGGTTGAAGTGGGTAATTCAGATTCTGAAAATAATCTTGAGCAGGAACTGAATAAAAAAATTAATGATACGATAAATTGGTGGAATATCCCTGATAAAAGTCACCTAAAGAGTCTTTTATCTTCAACAGTCCGGCCCAAAAAACTAACTGATTTTTTAGAGAATGTTTCGGATTTCCCATTCCGTCTTGATAAAGACAGTATAGCTTATCATATTTCATCTTCAACTAAACCTTCTCGTTATTCAGGATTGTACGCTCACGCTCACGCTTTCTCATCGAATACAAAAAAATATAAAAAAGCCTTGCTTTCCTTACCCGTAGATTTTTCTCGATTTTCAGACGGGAAATCTGGCAGGAAAGTTTTTATTCAGGCTTTACTTTGTGGTTTTACGCCTAACGCCCTTATTGATGATGAGTGTTATAAAAGTCTAATTAATATATATGTGAATAAAG
>NZ_MUES01000048.1:0-7691 GCF_001995745.1 Salinivibrio sp. ML323
CGGCACAGATAAGCGCTGAAAGCATCTAAGCGCGAAGCTGGCCCCGAGATGAGTCATCCCTAGAGCTTCGAGCTCTCTAAAGGGTTGTCGTAGACGACGACGTTGATAGGCAGGGTGTGTAAGCGCTGTGAGGCGTTGAGCTAACCTGTACTAATGGCCCGTGAGGCTTAACCATACAACACCCAAGCGGTTTTGGGTTGGACTCGAAATAAAGCCAGTTGATTGTGGCGAGAACGAACAGCTTTCTAGATACGTGTTTTGACTGAAAAGTGAAGACACACCGAATTTTGCTTGGCGACCATAGCGCTTTGGACCCACCTGACTCCATGCCGAACTCAGTAGTGAAACGAAGCAGCGCCGATGGTAGTGTGGGGTCTCCCCATGTGAGAGTAGGACATCGCCAGGCTTGCTTTCTTGTTTTCAGATTTTTGGAAAAATCTGAAGGCAAAAACGCTTATCTTGCTGATTGCTCGATGCTTTTGATAACGATGATGCTCATGTATTGGCATACACTGCGCGTCTCGNATGCCGAACTCAGTAGTGAAACGAAGCAGCGCCGATGGTAGTGTGGGGTCTCCCCATGTGAGAGTAGGACATCGCCAGGCTTGCTTTCTTGTTTTCAGATTTTTGGAAAAATCTGAAGGCAAAAACGCTTATCTTGCTGATTGCTCGATGCTTTTGATAACGATGATGCTCATGTATTGGCATACACTGCGCGTCTCGATTCAACACCCTCATCGCATCAAAAAAGATAACCTAATTAGAGCTTAATATTGGGCTTTAGTTAGCAAACATTTAAGCATCAAAGCAATGATATGTAAGACTTTGATGAGAAAATACAGAGCCCTGACCTAACGGTCGGGGCTTTTTTGTATCTTGAGAGTCTAATAAGACTGCGTATCTCGCAGCAAAATTCTCGATCTATAGATCGCAATATAATTATTAAAGTAGATATGCGTAAAACGTTGATGAACTAAAATATGAGGTACTAACCATTCGGTTAGTTTTTTTTGTTGTAGGAATTGGCCTTAATAAACCGGTCATTAACTAATATGGCGATCCTAAAGGCTATATAAGCAAGATCGCAGCAAGCAATCATGTGCTGCTGCGATACGAATTAACGCGGAAGTAAGCAGCTTAATGCGATTTGGCTATCTACGAGCCGAATGCCGACAGCGACCATCTCGTCACAAGCAGATGATACCGTGCTGGGGTCAATGCCGCGACATGCTGCGAGGTTAACAATGACGTCAAAGCGGCCGCGCTTTTTCAATTGGATAGCCGTGGTTTTGACGCAGTAATCGGTTGCCAAGCCACCGACAATCACGGTTTCTACGGCTTGGCTGTGTAGCCACTCAATCAAGCCCGTACTGAGTTTCTCTTCAATATCATGAAAGCACGCACCGTAGGGGTGAAGGTCAGGCTCGATGCCTTTCCAAACCACATAGTCGTAATCGGTAACGGAAGGCAAGCCGTCGAGAGTTTCAAATCCTTTGGTACCGGGCACAGCATGCTTGACCCAAGTAAGGTCAGCGTTTTTGTGTGGCAACGATTGAAACATATCCGCGGGATCGTCGACGACCCAGACCGCATTAGTAGGATGTGCATCTTTGGTCAGTATACGTAAATCAGCCAACGCCGCCTGCTGGTTCAGAGCCGGCCCGATGGTGTCGCCCTCTGGCACAGGCAATTCATCAGGACAAAGCGGCGTGAAGGTGCATTGCGCATCCACATCAATCGCGGCAATTTTGGCTTGTTTCATTGCATCATCACCTAGAGTATCTGATTGAGTAAATGATCGGCCTTAACCCGTTTTATCCGCTTGAGCAGACGCTTGACTGGGGCTGGATAGTCTTCCATTTTTTCTATCTGTTTATAGCTGCCGACCAACTGAGTGTGTGCCAGAATTTTGTCGACTTCTTTCTGTTTCTGCGCTTCGAGTTGCTGATGCTTATCATGAATCAAGATGGCGTTTTCTAAGTCTAGCTTCCATGCGCGTGGATTCAGGTTATTACCTGTCAGCAACATGTATTGGCGATCGACCCAAATTCCCTTTAAGTGAAAACTGTTGTCATCGTGTTTCCAAATATGGATGTTTAACTGGCGTTTGGCAATCGCCGCTTCGTTACGACGTGCAAAGTGGCGCAGGTTGACTTCATACAGATAGGGGAGTGCCGAAATGGTCTTAAACGGTGCCTCTGGCGGCGAGTAAAAGTCATTGGCGGTTTTATCGCCAACAATGATGCTCACCGTCACGCCTCGGCGTAGTGCACGACGAATTTCTCTGACGACACTGCGTGGCGGATTAAAATAAGGAGTGCAAATCACCAACTCTTTTTGCGCGCTGGCAATCAAATGGCAGATATAGCGGTTGAGCTTGTTCTTACGCTTACCCAATCCGACCATAGGGGTTAGCCCGACTTGATCCTCGCGGAGAGGCTCATCATCATAGCGATAGCTCGCACGCTGCAGCTGGGTGCGAAACTCACGAATACTCGGCTTAAGTGCTTTGCTGTTGGGTCGGTCTGGCGAGGTGAGGCAATTGACCGCACTATCTGCTGTCAGGGTATTAACAATAAAGTCTGCCATGGTGTCGGCGAGCGCTTTATTGTTGAGCACATGATAGCGGTCGTATCGATATCTATCATGTTGCGCTAAATAAACATCGTTTAAGCTAGCGCCGCTGTATAGCACTGTATCATCAAACACAAAGCCTTTTAGGTGCAGGACGCCAAACACCTCTCGGTTTCTGACTGGTACGCCGAGTACCTCTATTTTATGCGGGTAACGCTCGGCATAGGCGCGATATAATCCTGCATTGCCATCAGACTGCTCAGCACCGATCAGCCCTCGTTGTGCACGATGCCAGTCGACTAATACCTTGATATCAAGATCAGGATTGGCCTGCTTCGCTTCATAAAGCGCATCAAGCACGCTACGTCCAGCCTCATCATCCTGCAGATACAAGGCGACGAGGTAAATCCTGGATTTCGCCTTTTTTATTTCACAGAGCAAGCGCTCTCTAAACGAGACGGCATCTAATAAGGTTTCGAGATTGTCTGGCTGGTGCGCAATGGTGGGCAGGCGGTCGATAAGCTGCCGGTTTGCGTTCGCTGAATCCATTGTTACCTCTTGTTGTTCGACGGCCAGAGTCGAGCGGTTTGATGCTAAACCCTGAATTATACCAGAAATTAGATCAAGTCATGGATCACTGCGCGTGGCTTTGTTGTAAATATCACGCTTTAGGTGTGTATTTCATCGCGACTAAGTCTTTACCGCTATGACAGTAGCTCTGGTATCGCGCCGCCAATTCCTCTGGCAGGGCTTGTGTGTCCACACTGCTGAAACCGTGTTGCGCGTATAAGGCGGTCAATGGTCGAAATGCCAAGCAAAAGCTTGGACACTGCGCCAATACGGGCTGGACGGCGTCGAGTAGTTGATGGCTTAACCCCGTCCCGCGCAAGTGCGGATGCAGCAGCATGCCAGTGAGCAGTTGGTAGTCTTGACGCGGCTGAAAGCGCACCGCGCCACATAAACCGCTGGGCCCATCCACCACCCAGATATGTTCATCCTTTTTCGGTTTACCCGGTGGATAGTAGGTTTTATAAAATCGCGCCACGAGAGGAAACCGTAACGGCTCGAGAGGGTGAATGTGGTAATGATCCATAGCCTAATAGATGCGCAATACGAGCAGGACAGGTAGTATACCTATCCATGATTTTTTCTGACAGCGTAATGCATTGATGAAGTGGTTATCTGATGTGTCTTTGACACCCCATCACACCTTTGGTCTCCCCGCCCACGCTCATGCGATCGTGGAAGCGCACACGGTGGAGGATTTATATGCTATTTGGCAGCACGCTGACGACCTAGCGCTTCCTAAGTTAGTGGTGGGAGAAGGTAGCAACCTGCTCTTTTGCCAAGACTTTCAGGGCGTGGTGGTGCTTAATCGCCTGAACGGTGTGTCAGTCGATGACGAGAGCGACCACTGGATATTGCACGCGGGGGCCGGTGAGTCTTGGCACAATTTAGTCGCTTGGAGTATTGATAATGGTTTGCCCGGGCTCGAGAATCTCGCGCTTATTCCTGGCTGTGTCGGCGCCGCACCGATTCAAAACATTGGTGCTTACGGTGTCGAGTTTTGCGAGCGCTGCGCGTATGTCGATATCGTCAATCCATTGACTCAGCAAACACGTCGTCTGACCCGAGATGCCTGTCAATTCGGTTATCGCGATTCGATATTTAAAACCGACGTGATGACAGGGTGGGTGATCACGCAAGTGGGGTTTCGATTAGCGAAAGCGTGGCAGCCCGTGCTCAAGTATGGTGCGTTAGCGGATCTCGATCCAGAGCAGGTATCAGCGCAAACCATTTTTGAGGCGGTCTGTGCGATCCGCCAAGCCAAGCTCCCGGATCCCCGAGAGTGTGGCAATGCGGGCAGCTTTTTCAAAAACCCGGTGCTTGATGCACACCAGGCGCAAGCCTTGCAAGCCCGTTACCCCGAGATGCCCATGTACGCTGCTGGAGAGGGAAAAAAGAAGCTCGCCGCAGGCTGGCTGATTGACCAGTGTGGTTTAAAAGGCAAGCAAGTGGGAGGGGCGCGTGTGCATCCTAAACAAGCCCTGGTGCTGACGAACGCTAATCAGGCAAGCAGCCAAGACGTCATTCAATTAGCCAAGCAGGTGGTCGACGACGTCAAGTCGCGGTTTGGTGTGACCTTGCACCATGAGGTGCGCTTTATGGGTGCCACGGGTGAAACCAGCTTGGAGGCACAATGAGCAGAGCACATAACGCTAGACTGACTCTTATAGACCGCTTATCCGATGGTGAATTCCACTCTGGCGAGATGCTAGGTGATGCGCTAGGCATGAGCCGAGCCGCTATCAGCAAACACATTAAAGTGTTGCAATCGTGGGGGCTGGATATTTACCGGGTGCAGGGCAAAGGCTATTGCTTATCACAACCGATAGAACTGCTGGATGACGTCTGGCTCCGTGAGCATACCGACGTGCCCGCTTTATCCGCGATCCCGGTCATTGATTCGACCAATCAGTACTTGATGGAACGTGTGGGACAACTTGCGTCAGGCAGTGTTTGCTTGGCTGAATATCAGCAGCAAGGACGGGGTCGCCGTGGTCGCGCGTGGCAGTCGCCTTTTGGCAGTAACTTGTATTTGTCGATGTATTGGCGTTTAGATGCCGGCCCTGCGGCGGCGATGGGACTGAGCCTAGTGGTTGGTGTGGCGATCACCAAAGCACTCCATGAACTAGGCGCGCCAGGTGTGAAGGTGAAATGGCCCAACGACCTGTATTTTCAGGATAAAAAGCTCGCTGGCATCTTAGTGGAAATGACGGGGCAAACGGGCGATGCGGCTCACCTTGTGATTGGCATGGGGTTAAATATTGGCATGGGGGCACATTTGAATCAAAACATTGACCAGCCTTGGGCGCGTTTAGCGGAGGCCTGCCATCCCATGCCATCACGTAATACATTGGCGGCAACCTTGATTGCGCGTTTAAAAGACGCACTGATTGACTATGAGCAACATGGGCTATCGAGCATCATGGCCGACTGGCCTAAGTTGGATAACTTTATCGACCGCCCCGTTAAATTGCTGATGGGCGATCGAGAAGTCCGTGGTATTGAGCGCGGTATCGATGAACACGGCGCCTTATTGCTTGACGTTGGGGGTGACATCACGCCTTATTTAGGTGGAGAGATCTCTCTAAGGCGCGATGACTAACCCTGATCTCGCAAGCACTATTTGCGCACACGGATACGTTGAACGGAGTGGTTGGCACCTTTTTCTAGGATTAAGCTGGCGCGCTCACGGGTCGGTAGAATGTTCTCCGATAAGTTTTTCCCGTTAATCTCATCCCAAATGGTCGCGGCTTTTTGAGTGGCTTCGTCGACCGATAACCGCGTGTAGTGATGAAAGTAAGCCTGTGGATCGAGAAAGGCACCTCGGCGGAATTTCATAAAGCGCTCGATATACCAATGCTTTAGCAACTCTGGTTCGGCGTCGACATAGATAGAAAAGTCGAGAAAGTCGGAAATAAACACATGATGGGGGTCGTGCGGGTAATCCATACCACTTTGCAGCACATTGAGCCCTTCGAGGATCAATATGTCGGGTTTCTCTACGTTTTGCACGTCAGAGGTGATGTCGTAAACCAGGTGAGAATAAATCGGCGCGGTGACACAGTCTTTTCCTGATTTGACGTCAGCCACAAACTCAACCAGTTTGCGCATGTCATAAGATTGCGGAAACCCTTTCTTATGCATGATGCCACGCGACTCAAGTTCGGCGTTTGGATACAAAAAGCCATCCGTAGTGACCAGCGCCACTTTGGGATGGTCAGGCCATCGTGTCAGCAAGGCTTTTAAAAGGCGTGCGGTGGTGCTTTTCCCCACGGCGACGCTGCCCGCGATGCCAATAACATAAGGCACATGATTTGATACCGGTTGGGATAAAAACTCGTCTAGCACTTCCGTCCGGCTTTTGCGCGCTTTTACATAGAGATTAAGCAGCCGGGATAGAGGAAGATAAATATCGCGCACCTCATCCATCGACAAATGCTCGTTAAGGCCGCGCAAGCGGTCAATGTCATCTTCTGTGAGCGTCATGGGCACTGCATCCCTCAGTTCAGCCCATTGTTGACGCTCGAACGACAAATAAGGCGTTAGCGTTGCATTCATGATCCATGTGCCTTAAGCCAGTAAAGAGGGTGACGATACCGCAAACGACAGGGAAGGAAAAGCGCCGACGACCGGCGTTAAGTGACCCGGTTGGTTATTTTCGCAACAATCACGCGAGAAAATACGCAAAAGACGAAAAAATCACCCATTTTTTTAAAATTCCCTATTGCACCCCTCAAATCCATGGCATAGAATGCGCAGCACTTGTCGCCGGCTTAGCTCAGTTGGTAGAGCAACTGACTTGTAATCAGTAGGTCGCCAGTTCGATTCCGGCAGCCGGCACCAAAATTTAGGTGGAATTCCCGAGCGGTCAAAGGGATCAGACTGTAAATCTGACGGCTCAGCCTTCGAAGGTTCGAATCCTTCTTCCACCACCATTTTCAAAYTGTTTGAATAGCTCTACGAGTAACGATTGCGGGCATCGTATAATGGCTATTACCTCAGCCTTCCAAGCTGATGATGCGGGTTCGATTCCCGCTGCCCGCTCCACTCTTTTTAGAGTGCTGATATAGCTCAGTCGGTAGAGCGCACCCTTGGTAAGGGTGAGGTCGGCAGTTCAAATCTGCCTATCAGCACCATCCTCTCCAAGGTAACTTCAAGCCGTTTGATATATACTCAACAAACCTGATTGTTGGTTGTGTGGTCGTAATGCCACCGAAATACCGTGCTTAGAGGGACTGTCATGTCTAAAGAAAAATTTGAACGTACGAAAACGCACGTTAACGTTGGTACTATTGGCCACGTTGACCATGGTAAAACTACGCTGACCGCAGCTATCTGTACGGTACTTGCAAAAGTACACGGCGGTGCAGCGCGTGATTTCGCGTCAATCGATAACGCACCAGAAGAGCGTGATCGTGGTATCACCATCGCAACGTCTCACGTTGAGTACGATACACCGACTCGCCACTACGCACACGTTGACTGCCCAGGACACGCTGACTATGTGAAAAACATGATCACCGGTGCGGCGCAGATGGACGGTGGTATCC
>NZ_MUES01000049.1:0-6602 GCF_001995745.1 Salinivibrio sp. ML323
ACAAACGAATTGACTGTGCCGAACAACTATACTATAAAAGTTGTCGTTTGGTCACTCAGTTCATCGAATAAATCTTTTTGTCTATTCTTAACGAGTGCCCACACAGATTGCATAGGTCAAATTGTTAAAGAGCGCCGCCCAATCTTGAGCGGGAGTGGCATTTTACGCCACCGAGGCAATGAGTCAAGCGTTTTGTTTGCTTGGCTATTTTGCCGTTGTTAGCGCGGCTTGCCGTGCCAACGAGAAGCGCATTATAGAGAGGTAATTTTGTGACGCAAGGGTTTTTTAAGAAAAACTTTCCAGGCGAACAAAAACCCAACAACATGCATTATTACTGAGCATTTCCACGCTAAAACACGGCAAAAAGCCACCTAAAATTGGTGGCTTTCGTCCGATAAGTACTTATAAGTCCTGTTTTGCGATGATTTGGTCGTTTTCAACATCAAGGAAAACAGGCCGCCCTGGTATCAGCTCGCCACTTAGAATTTGCTGAGCAAGCGGGTTTTCAATTGTCTGCTGGATAGCACGTTTGAGTGGACGCGCACCATAGACGGGGTCAAAGCCACCTTTAGCCACTTTTGCCAAGGCTGCGTCTGAGACCTCAAGCTTAAAGTCTCTTTCGGCCATACGGTGAGCCAGCTCTTGCATCTGTAGACCCGCAATCTCTTTGATGTGGTCTTCGGCTAATGGATGGAAAACCACCGCTTCATCGATTCGGTTGATAAACTCTGGACGGAAATGATTGGCAGCTACTTCCATCACGGTGCGTTTTATACCCGCATAGTCCAGTTCACCGAAATGCGCCTGAATCTGCTCTGAGCCAAGGTTTGACGTCATGATCACCACCGCATTGCGAAAGTCGACGGTACGGCCTTGACCATCCGTCAGGCGACCATCATCCAGCACCTGTAGCAAGATATTAAACACATCCGAGTGGGCTTTCTCTATCTCGTCGAGCAGAATGACAGAGTAAGGGCGACGACGTACCGCTTCGGTCAGGTAGCCACCTTCTTCATAACCCACATAGCCTGGAGGCGCCCCCACAAGGCGAGCCACGGAGTGCTTCTCCATAAATTCGGACATATCAATCCGAACCATGGCATCTCGGCTATCGAACATAAACTCGGCAAGTGACTTACATAGCTCGGTTTTACCTACCCCCGTTGGCCCTAGGAAGAGGAATGAGCCGATCGGGCGATTCGGATCCGCCAAGCCCGCTCGGCTGCGGCGAATGGCGTTGCCGACAGCACTGACCGCTTCATCTTGGCCAACCACACGCTCGTGAAGCGCTGACTCCATTTTAAGTAGCTTTTCTTTCTCGCTTTCCAGCATGCGCGAGACTGGAATACCTGTCTGGCGTGCAATGACATCTGCGATCTCCGCATCCGTGACACGGTTTTTAAGCAATGTCATTTCCTGCATCTCTGCCTGACTGGCAAGATCCAGCTGCTTCTCAAGCTCCGGAATTTTTCCGTATTGCAGCTCTGACATCCGGCTCAAATCACCCGCTCGACGAGCGATTTCCATGTCAGTACGTGCTTGCTCTAACGCTGCTTTAATGTGTTGTGCACCAGACACGGCAGCTTTTTCAGTGTTCCAGACCTCTTCCAATTCTGCGTACTCACGCTCTTTTGCTTCTAACTCGTCGCGAAGCGTTTCTAAGCGCTTTTGGCTCGCACTGTCTTCTTCTTTTTCCAGTGCTTGCTGCTCTATCTTCAGTTGCACGATACGACGCTCAAGCCTGTCGAGTGAGTCTGGCTTTGAGTCTATTTGCATCCGAATACTGGAAGCGGCCTCGTCAATCAGATCGATGGCTTTATCTGGCAGTTGCCGATCGGCAATATAGCGGTGTGACAAGCTCGCAGCAGCAACGATAGCCGGATCGGTAATCTCTACCGCATGATGCAATTCATAACGCTCTTTGAGGCCTCGCAAAATGGCCACCGTGTCTTCGACATTCGGCTCACTCACCAATACTTTTTGGAAACGACGCTCTAATGCCGCATCTTTCTCCACATACTGCCGATACTCATCCAGCGTGGTGGCCCCAACACAATGGAGTTCACCACGTGCCAAGGCAGGCTTAAGCATGTTGCCCGCGTCCATGGCCCCTTCAGCTTTGCCTGCACCCACCATGGTATGCAGTTCATCGATAAAGAGGATGACATTACCTTCCTCTTTGGCAAGCTCGTTGAGTACCGCTTTTAGACGCTCTTCAAACTCACCTCGATACTTCGCCCCAGCAACTAATGAGCCCATATCGAGAGAGAGAACGCGTTTACTGCGAAGCCCCTCTGGCACCTCACCATTCACAATGCGTTGGGCAAGCCCTTCAACGATCGCGGTTTTACCTACACCGGGCTCACCAATCAGCACTGGGTTATTCTTGGTGCGGCGTTGTAACACTTGCACCGTACGACGGATTTCATCATCACGGCCAATAACAGGGTCGAGCTTGCCTTGCTCTGCACGCTCAGTAAGATCAATGGTGAATTTTTCGAGGGCTTGACGATTCTCTTCCGCATTCGGATCATCGACTTGCTGGCCGCCACGGACTTTCTCTATCGCTTCTTCAACCTTTTGCGACGTCAACCCGTGGCTACGCAACAGATCTCCCAACTGGCCTTTGTCTTCCACCGCAGCCAAAACAAAAAGCTCTGACGAGATATATTTATCTTTACGCTTTTGCGAGATTTTGTCGCACAGGTTAAATAGCGTGCCTAGGTGGTTTGAAAGCTGTACTTCGCCCCCCGTGCCAGTGACTTGTGGTAGTCGGTCTAATAACTCAGAGAGACTGGAACGCAACTGGCTCACATCCACGTTCAGCATGGTCAATAACGGGCGGATGGCACTGCTGTCTTGGTTCAGGAGCGCGGTCATCAAGTGAACAGGCTCGATGTATTGGTGATCTCGCCCTAATGCGAGTGATTGTGCATCAGAAATCGCAATTTGGAATTTACTCGTAAATCGGTCAAGGCGCATAGTTCCTCCCACTTAACACCTCTAGTTGATGAATAAATGGGCACGATTGCGGCGCTTTTCAAGCACCTTTGTCGCTTTTATTTCACCCGCCAAATGCAGGTTGCCATCCGGCCTGTTTGCCCATCTCGTCGATACGAATAAAACTGATCCGCCTGCTGGTAGGTACAAAACTCCCCACCATAAACAGCAGTAACGCCAGCCTGTTGGAGTCGTTGCGTCGCGAGCATATAAAGATCAGCAAAGTACTTGTGGCTGTCGGTAGGCATAAAGGCGACCTTGGCTTCCGGTGACAAAGTGGTAAATGCCTGATACACATCTTCCCCCACCTCGAAAGCTTGGGGGCCAATCGCAGGCCCCAGCCAAACGAGGCATCGGCTTGGCGCCTCAAACATCGATAATGTCGATTCCAGCACACCATTCAATAATCCGCGCCAACCTGCGTGGGCCGCCGCGACTTGCTGACCATCGTCACTGCAAAAAAGTACTGGCAAGCAATCAGCCGTCATGATGGTACAGACTTGGCCTGTTGTTTCGGCGAAGGCCGCATCTGCCTCAGGGTGAGGATCTTCACTTGGAAGGTGCACGACCTGCGTGCCATGTACTTGGTCCAGCCAGGTAATATCGCCCTCGACCTGCTTTGCGAGTAGCAGTCGGTTTTTGGCAACATCATCAGGTGCGTCGCCAACATGCATACCCAAGTTCCAACTCGAAAAGCGCCCATGGCTCACGCCACCAACACGCGTGGTCGTCAGCGCACGCACATTGCTTGGGGCAGGCCAGTCGGGCTCGAGGTAGCGCATCAGTATTCCTCTTCTCCATATTGGCTTTGATCATCCCTTAGCAGCTCAGTCAGTGCGACCATGTCATCTGGAATCGGAGCATGCCATTCCATTTGCTCGCCAGTGACCGGATGATCTAAACGTAGCATGGCCGCATGTAGCGCCTGGCGCCGGAATTGGCGTAAGCCTTGGATGAGCGCATCATCGGCATGACGAGGCGGTTTAGCCTTGCCACCATATAGCGGATCGCCCACTAAGGGATGATTCAAGTAAGCCATATGGACACGGATCTGGTGGGTCCGGCCCGTTTCCAAGCGCAAACGTAACCGCGTGTGGCCACGAAAATGCTCGGCCACGCGATAATGGGTGATCGCGGGCTTACCTAATTCATGCACCGCCATATGGGTGCGTTTCGTTGCGTGGCGGCCAATCGGCTTATCCACCAAACCACCACCAGTCATATTACCAATCGCAATCGCTTCATACTCACGGGTAATTTTCCGCTTCTGTAGCGCACGCACCAAACGGGTTTGTGCCGGAATAGTTTTTGCGACCACCATTAATCCCGTGGTGTCTTTGTCCAAACGATGGACGATCCCTGCTCGAGGTACGTCTCCTATTTGCGGATAACGATACAAAAGACCGTTCAGTAAAGTACCATCAGGGCAACCTGCGCCTGGATGAACAACCAGCCCCGCAGGTTTATTAATCACCAACAAGTCGTCATCTTCATAGACAATATCGAGCGGAATATCTTGCGGGATCCAACGGTCATCATCCTCGATTTCCGCAGTGATCTCGACGCTTTCTCCCCCCATCACTTTTTGACGCGGTTTATCAATGGCCACGCCATTGAGTGACACCTGACCGGCTTGGATCCAGGTTTTGATCCGAGAGCGCGAGTAATCAGGAAACAGCTCAGCGATAGCTTGGTCGAGCCGCTGACCTAGTTGATGATCTTGGATCTGATGGGATAACTCTATCTGTTGTGCCATATCGAACTTTTCTGTGATTTCTATGACTAAACCCTTGCGACAGTCGTTATAGTGGCGCTTGGCATATCGCCTGCAAACGCCTTTTGCTATAGTCGCCTGTCACTGGATAAAATAGCCGGAATAATGACATTGTATCTGTTTGCCGCTGCGACCGTAATCCAGATGGCATAAAAACTTTTCAAGGAAGTGCGATAACCCATGAAACGCCTAACCCTGACTGCGCTACTCGCAGCCTCTCTACTCGCCGGTTGTTCAAGTAACGACCAAGTCGTTCAAGACGATCCGCCATCCAAACTGTATCAGGATGCTGAAGCGCAGTTAAATCAAGGGGCTTGGATAACCGCGATTGAAAAGCTGGAAGCACTAGATTCACGCTATCCTTTTGGTGCTTATTCTGATCAAGTGCAGCTGGACCTTATTTATGCATATTACAAAAATGATGACTTGGCTTTGGCCGAAGCCACGATCGATCGTTTTATGCGTATGCACCCAGCGCACTCAGAAAGTGACTGGGTGGTTTATATGCGTGGTCTTGTCCATATGGGCCAAGATCGTAGCCTCATTCACGATATCTTACGTATGGAGCGGGATGACAGAGATCCGCAACCAGCACGTAAAGCCTTTGCCGATTTTCGTCGCTTACTTGAGCGCTATCCCAACAGTGAATATGCCGCAGATGCCAAAGCGCGGATGACCGCATTGAAAAACCGCCTTGCCAACTATGAGCTCGCCGCCGCTGATTACTACATCCGTCGCGAAGCATGGGTTGCCGCAGTTAACCGTTGCCAAGCGTTGCAGCGTGACTTCCCTGATACAGAGGCAGCCCGCGCATCGTTACCTTTGATGCTGAAAGCCTATGAAAAGCTTGGACTCGAAGAACCTGCAGAGCGAACAAGAAAACTTATCGCTAAGAACCCAGCGTAATAGCAAGTCAAAAAGCTTGATAATCAAAACCTCCGCCAAGGAGGTTTTTTTATGTCTATAGATTACCGGTGAAAAGCGCGCTTCACCGAGTAATATTGGAATCGACTCTCGGCTTCAGCGTTGAGTGAGAACAGCCACACGCTTGTCGATGTATAACGAGAGAGTTTGAGGCGGCAGGTTATTAAAGCAAAACGCGGACAATGTTGGTTTAGATACAAAAAAGCCCCGACCATAAGGTCAGGGCTTGGTGTTTTTTATCAAAGTCTTACGCATATCCGCTTTGATGATTAAATTGTTACTAACTAAAGCCTAATACTAAGCTCTAATTAGATAATCAAAGCCTGGCGATGTCCTACTCTCACATGGGGAGACCCCACACTACCATCGGCGCTGCTTCGTTTCACTACTGAGTTCGGCATGGAGTCAGGTGGGTCCAAAGCGCTATGGTCGCCAAGCAAAATTTTGTCTGGAACAAAATTTAACGCACTTCAGTGCGGCCCGTCAGGGTCAAATACAAGGATGTATTTGATAAATTCGTTCCTAAATCTAGAAAGCTGTTTCGTTCTCGCCACAATCAACTGGCTTATTTCGAGTCCAACCCAAAACCTCTTGGGTGTTGTATGGTTAAGCCTCACGGGCCATTAGTACAGGTTAGCTCAACGCCTCACAGCGCTTACACACCCTGCCTATCAACGTCGTCGTCTACGACAACCCTTTAGAGAGCTCGAGGCTCTAGGGATGACTCATCTCGGGGCCAGCTTCGCGCTTAGATGCTTTCAGCGCTTATCTGTGCCGAACTTAGCTACCGGGCAATGCGTCTGGCGACACAACCCGAACACCAGCGGTTCGTCCACTCCGGTCCTCTCGTACTAGGAGCAGCTCCCCTCAATCATCCAACGCCCACGGCAGATAGGGACCGAAC
>NZ_MUES01000005.1:0-176882 GCF_001995745.1 Salinivibrio sp. ML323
GAATTAAATTTAAAAATGGTGCAGTTTTTATACAAAAACGCACAAGCAACGAGGCTTGTGCGTGAGTCGTGTCGCCATGGGGCGCTAGCTATCCGGGTGAGAGAAGCGGTCTCTTACGTGGCGCGCGAAGCCGCTACCCGCCTCTTGGTAGATATTAAAGGCTTCATCCACGCCAAGTGCTTTAAGTTGATCAAGCTCGTCTTGGTACTTAGCAATGGCGGCAACCTTGCCATTAAATCCCGTTTGCCGAATTTGCTCGAGCGCCAGTGTATTGGCATGGCTATGAGGCATGGCGAGTAGAATGAGCGAGATATTGCCATCAGACACCGCCCGCGACCAAAAGTCGGGGTCGGTTGCATCGCCTAAAATGACACGTCGTCCTTCTTGCTGATGACGCGTCACCGAGTCTTCTCGTGTGTCAATCCCCACAATCGGTTGGTGGTGTGTGGTGGCAAGTTCGTCGTAGGCACCTGAGCCAATGCGTCCCATCCCGAGTACCAATATGTTGGCATCACCGAGATTGATTTGTTGATCACTGGGGTGAAGCTTGTCGGGGGCACGTTCAGGCAGCCAACGTGACGCCCACCCATACAGCTGGTTACTAAAGGTATTGAGGGGAGCGGAAAAGGCAAAACTGAGTGATACCGCAATGGCGATGGAAACCAGGATCGGGCCGGGCATCAGTCCTGTTTTATACGCCAAGCCACCCACTATAAGTCCAAACTCGCTGAAGTTGAATAAGGTGAGCGTGGTGAATAAGGCCGTACGAACTCGATATCGAAAGCCGCTGACGATCCAGTAGTAGAGTACGCCCTTGATGGGCAGTAATAACATCAAGATCAGTGCAAAACTAAAGCTCTGCCAGGTAGGCTGCTCGGATAAGCCAATGTTGAGGAAAAAGCAAACCAGAAACAGCTCTTTCATATTAAACAGTGACTTGGCCATTTCGGATGCACGTGGGTGACTGGCAAGCAGCATACCGAGAATAAGCGCGCCTAAGTCAGGTTTAATCCCTACCGCCTCAAACAGCCCCGCGCCAGCCACGAGGGCGAGGAACACGGCATAAAGAACCAAGATTTCACCGTGATCTGCCTTGTCCAAAAGCTTACCCAATAGCGGTTTTAGCAGAGGTAAACCAAAGAGGAGGAGGGCGGACAGTTCGGGGGTTTTGCCCGATGTCGCGGTGAGGAAAATCACGGCAAAGATATCTTGCATGATCAGCATACCGATGGCCAAGGTGCCATAGGTGGCATTCAGCTCCCCTTTTTCTTGCAGCGCTTTGATGGCAAAGACGGTGCTAGAAAATGAAAGCGCGAAGCCAAGCAGCAGCATCTCAGATAGACTCATGCCTGACAGCATAGGAATGCTCAGTGCTTTAAGGCCCATTAGCGCGAGAGTAAAAAAGGCGGTTGTCAGGACATTATGGGCCGTGGCTCCAAACCAGATTTCTTTGGCAAGCAAGGTTTTGACATCAAGCTTTAAGCCGATAGTAAACAGCAGCAAGGTGACACCCAGATCGGCCAACTGCGTGATCATCGGTGTCGACTGGTAGCCCATGGCATGCAGGACAAAGCCCGCGATAAGAAAGCCAACCAATGGCGGGAGATGACAGCGCATTAATGCATAGCCACTGATAAATGCGGCGGAAATAAAAACCAGTTCCATATCTTGTACTTATTCTAAAGTTGAGTGAGACAAGGCGTTGTCGCTAACGTGGCTATAATGTACACGTTTTGTGGTCAGTATGTGAATGTAAAATCAGGAAGCGTGAGAACCGACAGCATAGTGACAGTGGCGGTGAAGCGCCGATCGACGAAAGCTTCCAGCCTTTTGCTGCATGGGTGACATAAACAGATTGACTTAAAAAAGGTGACTCAAGACAGGGTGTTGACTGAGTGACTAGAGGCGTGGATGCAATAGGCGGGACGGAATAAAGAGGGGAGTGCTCGACTCCCAGTGAGTATGCCGGCGTATCAGCGAGGCTTTATGCATACGCTCATCGCAGGTAGATAAAGCCTGACTGGTGTCAGCCAGGCAATTTCGGCTTTCTGACTAACGTCTTACTCTTCTAGCAGCTCTTGTAGGAGCTCACCATTAAGCATCGCCCGCTTGACTAAGGAAAACGCAGCCATTGTAGGCTGAGCCTCCAGATTTGCGCTAACAATCGCCAGCTTTTCGTGGAAACTCGGCAATGATTGATTCTCGACACAGCGCTCAATGGCAGGGAAGACCACACTTTTTGCTGCAGTAATCTTGCCCGCAATGACCACCAGCTGTGGGTTAAATAGATTGACGGTCATCGCGATCGCTTTACCCAGATGATTACCGACTTTCACCAATACTTGGCGCGCCAACTCATCACCTTGCTCTGCGGCTTGGCAAATCGCTTCGATAGTCAGACTTTGATCATAACTGAGGCTACTGGGATGCCCTTGTGCAAGCAGCTGTTGCGCGTGTTCAATGATCGCTTCGTTCGACGCCACGGTTTCTAAGCAGCCAAAGTTGCCACACTGACACTTTTTACCCAGTGGATCGATCTGTACATGACCAAGTTCACCCACATTCCGGTTCTGGCCAAGAAAAATTTGCCCATTGACGATGATCCCCGCGCCAGTACCATGATGCACACTGACTAGCATAGAGTCGTAATAGTCTTGGCTCGCCCCAAAGTAGTGCTCCGCCAATGCTTGTCCGCGGATATCGTTGCCAACGAAAGCCTGCACACCAAATTCTTCGCGCAAGGTATCAGCAAGCGCAAGTTGTTTAATATTGATGTTGGGCATGTATTCGACCACCCCTGAATCAGGGTCAACCAGGCCAGGCATCACTACGGATATCGCAATCAGTTCTCGGAGTGCGTGTTGGTGCGTTTCCAAAAACTGACTAACGATATGAATCAAGCCTTGAACAAGCTCGTCTTGATCATGGTACTGGAAGGTTTCGCCGTGTTCAGCCAACGAGGCACCACTTAAGTCATACAAAGACAACTCAATAAAGTGACGACCCAGTCGTACCGCAAGGGTATGAAAGGGCGCACACTCGGTGGTGAGAGAAATGGCACGACGTCCGCCTGTCGACGCTTGTTGTGCCACTTCTTTAATCAGACCTCTTTCTAACAGTTGGCGGGTAATTTTGGTCACACTTGCCGGCGCCAATCGGCTTACATCGGCAATTTGTATGCGTGAAATAGGCCCTTGTTGATCAATTAATCGATAAACGGCAGCTCCGTTAAGTTGCTTTACAAGATCGACATTCCCGATTTTTCCGCCAGTCATAGGTGTCCTAGCTTTGTAGATATTGTCCGTTTACGATCGTCGCTTGAACGTTGATTGCTCGGTCGAAAATGGCAAGATTCGCAACTTTCCCCGGACGAATGCTGCCATAGTGTTGTTCGATACCGATTGCGCGAGCGGGATAGAGCGTAGCCATCCGCAAAGCTTCATCCAAGGCGATCCCTACATGCTCAACACTGTTATAAATCGCTTGATCCATCGTCAGAGCCGAGCCGCCAAGCGTGCCATTTTCATCAACACACTTACCGTCACGGTAATATACTTTCTTACCTACAAAAATAAAGTGATCCATGTCTGCTCCTGCTGGTGCAACCGCATCCGTAACCAACACTAATTTCTCACCTTTTACTTTATGTGCGAGACGAATGTTAGGGTATGAAACGTGAAAGCCGTCAGCAATCACGCCAGTGTAAACATCCGGTGTATCGTAGATAGCACCGACGACGCCTGGCTCACGGCCTGATATAGAGGTCATCGCGTTAAACAGGTGCGTGGCAAAGGAAATGCCATGGGTAAAGCCTTGCTTAGCTTGTGCGTAAGTGGCATTGGTATGGCCAGCAGAAACCACGATACCAGCTTGCTTAAGGGCTTGAATATGTGACGCAGGTGCCAATTCAGGCGCGAGGGTGACTTTAGCAATCACATCCGCATTGTCGCACAAGTAGTTGATCATCTGATTCTTGCTTGGGCGAATATAGTCAGCACTGTGTATCCCCTTTTTTTCGATATTCAAATAAGGGCCTTCAAGGTGTAACCCCAGCGCCTGATGGGGGTGCTGTTGTTGGTACGTCCGCATGGCGCTGATGGCGGCTTGCATATCGGCATCAGAGCTAGTGATCAGGGTGGGGAGAAAATTGGTGCAACCTGACTTAAGGTTAGCCTGATGCATGGTCGCGATGGTGTCAGGCGTAATGGCATCATTAAACATCACCCCGCCACAGCCATTAAGCTGAAGGTCAATGAAGCCTGGGCTGACTAATGCACCGTTGAGCCCACGCGTGGCAATATTATTGGGTAGGGCGTCTTGTCGACAGACGGCGTCAATCAGGCCTTCTCGAATCACGATGGCATGATCATCCAACACCTCGTGGCCAGTAAAAATCCGGCAGTGAGTTAACGCATACATGCTTCAATTCCTTATAAATGGTGTATATTTTGGGCTTCAAGCTCTTGAAAATACTTCACAGTTTTTACTTTTAGTTCTGCTGTTGAAGGCGCATCACACACAATCATCGCTTTTGGGTGCAGTTGTAGCGCTGATACTGTCCATAAGTGGTTCACTGAGCCTTCCACCGCGGCCTCAAGTGCCTGGGCTTTATTGTGTCCTGTCACCAAGATCATGACTTCTTCTGCATCTAATAAGGTGCCGACACCAATAGTGAGCGCATGCTTAGGTACTTGATTGATATCATTATCAAAAAAGCGAGAGTTTGCCACACGGGTATCCTCGGTCAAGGTTTTGATCCGTGTTCTTGAGGCTAATGATGACGCGGGTTCATTAAACGCAATATGACCATCGTTACCCACACCACCCATAAAGAGATGGATTTTGCCGTATGCCTTGATTTTTTCTTCATAGCGTTGGCACTCGGCATCGACATCGGTCGCATTGCCATCAAGCAAGTTGATGTTTTTTTCTTGAATATCAATATGGTTAAAAAAGTTTTGGTACATAAAGGTACGATAGGCTTGTGGGTGATCAGCAGGGATCCCACAGTATTCGTCCATATTAAAGGTCACCACGTGCTTGAAGCTGACTTCACCTTGCTGGTGGAGTTTTATGAGTTGCTTATAGGTGTTGAGTGGCGTCCCCCCCGTGGGTAAGCCCAGAACAAAGGGGTTATCGGCAGTCGGCGAAAACGTGTTGATGGTATCAACGATATAGCGAGCCGACCATAGGCCGACTTGTTGGCTGGTTTGTAAAGGAATGAGTCGCATGGGTCACCTCGTTCTATCAATGCGTAGTTCGTGGCCATAGCATAACGGATATGCTTATTTATTTTCATCATAAAATAAGTTTTATGATCAGGCTAACAATTTTCTCTGTATATGGGGTGGTTTGGTGATGATTCTCACAAATAACGCGGGTTTAATTTGCGAGGCGAATTTATTGACATAAACTGCAATTGACTAACATTGCTTTACAAAAGAAGTGATTTAACAAAAGTCCTTGGGCAAGCGTCCAAGTTAGATGTCTAACCGCGTAGCGAGCGCTAGCGTGGTGGACACAGAAAAATATAAAGGGGGAACGACGGTGAATATTCTTGGTTATGCACAACGTATAGGTCGTGCGCTGATGGTACCGGTTGCGGTATTGCCAGCAGCTGCGATCTTGATGGGGGTCGGCTACTGGCTTGACCCAACTGGATGGGGTGGAAACAACGCCTTAGCTGCTTTCTTGATTAAATCAGGGGCAGCGATTATCGACAATATGTCAGTGTTATTTGCCATTGGTGTGGCGTATGGCATGTCAAAAGATAAAGACGGCGCCGCCGCTCTGGCAGGGTTTGTTGGCTTTATGGTTATCACTACACTGTGTGCGCCTGGTGCGGTGAGTCAAATTGGCTTGGTCGATATTTCAGTCGGCAACAATGAGCTTGCTTTTAGCAAAATCAACAACCAGTTTATCGGTATCTTGATCGGCGTGGTGTCCGCTGAGTTGTATAACCGCTACAGCGGGGTTGAATTGCCAAAAGCCTTGGCTTTCTTCAGCGGCAAGCGTTTGGTGCCGATCTTGGTCTCATTGGTGGCGATCATCATCTCATTTGTATTGATGTTTGTCTGGCCTGTTCTTTTTGGTGGCTTGGTTCAGTTTGGCGAAAGCATCACCAATCTGGGTGCGGCGGGTGCCGGTGTGTATGGCTTCTTTAACCGCCTACTTATCCCTGTTGGTCTGCACCACGCGCTTAACGCCGTGTTCTGGTTCGATACCGTCGGTATTAACGACTTGGGCCGCTTCTGGATGGGAGCACAAGGCCTTGAAACAGGCGAAGCGATTAAAGGGACCACAGGCATGTACATGGCAGGCTTCTTCCCCGTCATGATGTTTGGTCTTCCAGGTGCTGCACTTGCAATTTATCATACTGCGCGTCCTGAGAATAAAGCGCGTGTTGCGTCTATCATGATTGCCGCTGGCTTTGCGTCTTTCTTTACTGGGGTGACTGAGCCGCTCGAATTCTCATTCTTGTTTGTCGCACCTTTGTTGTTTGTGTTGCATGCGCTGTTAACGGGTATTTCACTGTTCATCGCCGCCACTTTCGACTGGACGGCAGGCTTCGGCTTCTCGGCAGGGTTAGTTGACTTGGTGTTGTCATCGAAAAACCCGGTGGCTAACCAGTGGTACATGCTACCTATTTTGGGCCTTGTGTTCTTTGCGCTCTACTATGTGTCATTCCGTGCCGCGATTTCAGCCTTGAACCTGAAAACGCCAGGCCGAGAAGATGATGCAGTAGAAAGTGCACCGGCGAGCGCCAATACGGGTGAAGCGAGCGATAATCGCGAACTGGCACGTAAGTACCTTAAAGCCCTTGGTGGTCATCAAAACCTCACATCAATTGATGCTTGTATTACCCGTCTGCGTCTGTCGGTTGCCGACCGCGAGATGGTTGATGAAGCGAAATTGAAAGCGATTGGGGCGATGGGGGTCGTCAAGCTTGGCGAGAATAACTTGCAGGTCATTCTTGGCCCCCTAGCAGAAATCATTGCCGGTGAACTGAAACAAATCCCAGAAGATGAAGATTTGTCAAAAGTCGCGCTGCCTTAAATGGGGTACAGCACCACAATAATCTGAACAACGCGCCCAGCTAACAGCTGGGCGCTTTTTTAGGTGCGCTGTCACCCTTTTCGAGCAAAAAAGTAACAAATAGGCCTGCACCGCGATGACAATGACAACAACGGGTTGAGTCACAGCGCGGAATAGGAGATCATAGTGCCTATGTAGCTTTAAAATTCGCATTTTTGATACGAGGTAACCTTGATGAGTGATGCTGAAGCTCGTCCCACCAACTTTATTCGCCAAATCATTGATAAAGACTTGGCGGAAGGGAAACACACAGCGGTCGTGACACGTTTCCCGCCTGAGCCGAATGGCTATTTGCACATCGGCCATGCCAAATCAATTTGTTTGAACTTCGGGATCGCACAAGACTATCAGGGTGAATGTAACCTGCGTTTTGATGATACCAATCCAGAAAAAGAAAACGTGGAATACGTTGAATCTATCAAGCGTGACGTCCAATGGTTGGGCTTTGACTGGGCAGGAGAGGTGCGTTACTCCTCAAACTACTTTGATAAGCTTTATGGCTACGCGGTTGAGCTGATTGAAAAAGGGTTGGCATACGTTGAAGAGCTGACGCCTGACGAGATCAGAGAGTATCGTGGCACATTGACCGAGCCGGGCAAGCACAGCCCTTATCGTGAACGCTCGGTTGAAGAGAATTTGGCACTGTTTGAAAAAATGCGAGCGGGTGAGTTTGCCGAAGGTAAGGCCTGTTTGCGTGCTAAAATCGATATGGCGTCCCCCTTTATGGTGATGCGGGATCCGGTTTTATACCGTGTTCGTTTTGCGCATCATCATCAGACTGGCGACAAGTGGTGCATTTATCCAATGTACGACTTTACTCATTGCATTTCAGATGCACTGGAAGGGATCACGCATTCTTTATGTACTCTCGAATTTCAAGATAACCGACGCCTATACGATTGGGTATTGGAAAACATCACTATCGACTGTACGCCGCACCAATATGAGTTCAGCCGCTTGAATCTCGAGTATACCGTGATGTCTAAACGTAAGCTGAACCAACTGGTGGAGGAGCAGTTAGTAAACGGTTGGGATGACCCGCGTATGCTGACTATTTCAGGCTTGCGTCGTCGGGGTTACACGCCTGCCTCCATTCGTGAGTTTTGTCAGCGTATTGGTGTGACTAAGCAAGATAACACCATTGAAATGAGTGCGCTTGAATCTTGCGTGCGTGATGACTTAAACGAAAATGCACCACGCGCCATGGCGGTGCTCGATCCCATTAAACTGGTGATTGAAAACAAAGCCGATGACGTGGAGTGGCTTGATGCACCCAACCATCCCAATCAGCCAGAGATGGGGACGCGCCAGGTGCCATTTTCGCGCGAGATCTGGATTGAGCGAGAAGACTTCCGTGAATCAGCCAACAAGAAGTACAAGCGACTGGTACTGGAGAAGGAAGTACGTTTGCGCAATGCCTACGTGGTAAAAGCGGAGCGTTGTGAAAAAGACGATGAGGGCAATATTACCACTGTATATTGCAGCTATGATCCAGACACCCTCGGTAAAGATCCTGCCGATGGGCGAAAAGTGAAAGGCGTGATCCATTGGGTTTCTGCGGCTGAGGCGTTACCCGCTGAATTCCGATTGTATGACCGCTTATTTACGGTGCCAAATCCGGCCAGCGCGGACAACTTCGCGGAAACCATTAATCCTGAGTCGTTACAGGTACAGCATGGCTTTGTCGAGCCAAGCATGCAAAATGCGCCTGTCGAAAAGGGCTACCAGTTTGAGCGTACAGGCTATTTTTGTGTAGATAATAAAGATAGCCGTGAGGATGCGCTTGTCTTCAACCGGACGGTGAGCTTACGTGATACCTGGGCGAAGATAGAAGGTAAATAATAAAAAGCCGGCGTGATTATCACGCCGGCTTTTTAAGACACATATGACTGATTTAGTCAGCGTTGTGAATGGATGGATCGGCTTTGCAGTCACCTTCCTGACAGTGGCCATACAAATACAAACTATGATTTGTTAGTTGCACATTAAAGCGCGCGGCGATTTCTTTCTGACGCTCTTCAATCAAATCATCAGAAAATTCAATCACTTTACCGCAGTCAAGGCAGACCAGATGATCATGATGATGCTGGGTCGCCAGTTCAAATACGGACTTGCCGCCTTCAAAGTGGTGACGCGTGACAATGCCTGCATCATCAAATTGGTTCAGTACGCGGTACACGGTCGCTAGGCCAATTTCTTCACCTAGATCGATTAATTTCTTATACAGGTCTTCGGCACTGATGTGCTGGCAATCTGGCTGTTGCAGCACTTCTAGGATCTTGAGCCGTGGAAGGGTGACCTTGAGCCCAGCTTGCTTCAACGCCTGGTTATTGTCTGACATGTGTATCTACCTGTTTTCTGCCTGAGTTAAGACAGTTGGATTAGCAAGGAAAATATCTTACAAGCCTATCAAAATTGCACTGCTCTCGCTACTCTCGACATGCGTTCTCAGGGGGAAAATTGATCATTTGTGGTTGCATCAATGTTTACTAGATGTAAATATTATCTGGTTAGACCAGATAAGGATGTCAACTTACATGTATCGCTTCTACAAACCACGTATTGTTAAGTGGGCACTTAACAGCTGGCCACCTTTTTGGGGCGCAGGGATCCACATTGATGCCATTAGCCAGGATTTTAAACGTGTCAATATGCGTTTGAAACTCCGCTGGTGGAATAAAAATGCTAACCGTACCCAGTATGGCGGTAGCATCTTCTCCTTGACTGATCCTGTCTATGCGCTGATGTTAATGGGCATTCTCGGTCCTCAGTACCATGTGTGGGACAAGCAAGCTGATATCAATTTTATTAAGCCGGGAACCACGGACTTGTACGCAGATTTTGTGATCAGCGATGCGGTGTTAACCGATATCCAACAACAAGCAGGACGGGGCGATAAGGTGTTGCCAGAGTTCGTGGTACATGTGAAAGATGCAAATGGTGACGTGGTCGCGGAAGTAAAGCGCACCCTATACGTGAGGAAGAAACGTCAGTATCTAGATGCAGCCAGCAAACAAGCTGCGTGACCGACCCGTTTGCGTTGAATTAGACAAAAAACGCCAAGGTTGAGCATCCTTGGCGTTTGATAAGCAAAACTTAGTCTTCAAGCTCTGCTAAACACATTTCTTCATAAACTTGTTTTACCCACTTGCTTACACGCTCGTCGGTCAGTTCAGGTTGGCGATCTTCATCCACACACAAGCCGACAAAGTGGTTGTCATCAACCAACGCTTGCGACGCTTCAAACTCATACCCTTCAGTTGGCCAGTGACCAATGATGGTAGCGCCTTTCGCTTCAATGATGTCGCGGACGGTGCCCATGGCATCACAGAAGTATTCTGCGTAATCTTCTTGGTCGCCACAGCCGAAAATAGCCACGAGTTTTGTTGAGAAGTCAATTTGCTCTAACTCTGGGAAAAAGTCATCCCAGTCGCACTGTGCTTCACCGTAATACCATGTTGGAATACCGATCAGCAGCAAATCGAAGTTATCAATATCTTCTTTGCTGCTTTTTGCGATATCCTGCACGTGAACCATTTGTTTGCCTAACTGCTTTTGAATGGTTTTTGCAATTGCTTCCGTGTTTCCCGTGTCACTACCAAAGAAGAGACCTACACTCGCCATATAAAA
Source organism: Salinivibrio sp. ML323 (assembly GCF_001995745.1). Classification (NCBI taxonomy): domain Bacteria; kingdom Pseudomonadati; phylum Pseudomonadota; class Gammaproteobacteria; order Vibrionales; family Vibrionaceae; genus Salinivibrio; species Salinivibrio sp. ML323. The sequence goes on from NZ_MUES01000005.1 coordinate 10,726, forward strand.
AACACCCGTTTTGTCAGTGGGTTGCTGTTTGCAACTAACTCGAATTAAAGAAAAAGCGTCGCTTTTTCAAACCTATATGATTAACCAGTGACTTCAGTGCTAGGGTTAGCCGATGCCGACCCCCTCCCAAACCAACTGAATCACACCTTTTACGATAAAGCCGACACAGCCTAGTGTGAGCACAAACCAGACGATCCGTCGGCCGAATACTGGCACATTGCCCTCACGTAACACGTCTTTAATTGCCATGCCGATAAAAAAGAAAATCGCGGCGAAGACGAGATCTAGACCTATTTTCTCGAGCAATTGAAAGTGCTCGTAAAGCATGCGTGCCTCCAATGAGCACCGACTTATGCGGCGCAATATATCACAAGGGTCACTTAACTGTTAACGCTCGCTCGGCATTAAAAAACGTTCGATGACGTTGGCAACCACCGCTGGCTTTTCAGCATGTAGCCAGTGACCCGTGCCTGCCACCATATGTGCTTTTGAATGCGGAAACTGAGCGATAATGGCCTCGCGGTGGTCTGGCAGAATGTATTCAGAGTTCTGCCCTTTGACAAACAGAGTGGGGCCTGCATATTGGCCAAAATCTGTCCACCCCATGATGTCACGATAGCCGTGATAAAGATTATCAATATTGAAGCGCCAGGCGTAGTGACCGTGATCGGTTTTATAGAGTGATTTCAATAAAAATTGGCTCACGCCTGGATTTTCAATCGTTTCATTCATCATGGTTTGCGCTTTTTGGCGGCTTTCCAGTGTCACCCTTTGCGTCTGATGCAATGCCTTGAACACGTTGTCATGGCGGTTAACTTGATAATCGACTGGGGCAATATCCATCACCACCAGTTGTTCGACGCGCTCTGGGAAGCGCTGAGCGACGGCCATCGCCACTTTGCCACCCATTGAATGGCCAACGATAATGGCTGACTCAAGCTGTTGTGCATCCATCCACGCGACCACGGCATCGGACTGGCTTCGATAATCTGTGTCCTGTGTATGATAGGAGCGACCATGGTTAGGTAGATCAATTTGATAGACACAAAAATGCTCGGATAGTGTCTTGGCGAGCCCGCCTAAATTGTCGAGATCACCAAATAAACCGTGGATCAATACAAGCGGTGAGCCCTCACCGCGAGACTTTCCGTTTAATAACACGTTGCTTTTCTCTCAGATTACTGGCTTTAACGTAGAGTATACCTATCTATCTCTGTATAATCGCCCCGTTAAACGATAAACAGGACGCGATGAAAAACAATGAAGACGATAGAGGTTGACGACGATCTATACCGGTATATTGCCAGCCAAACTCAGCATATTGGCGAAAGCGCATCAGACATCCTGCGTCGCTTACTGCTGTCGGACTCGGCACCGCAGCCCACTCAGGCTGCGCCGACGACGTCCTCTCGTTCTAGCGGTATTGTTGTCAGTAAAGATGCTGGGCGCAGTGCGTCCGTCGATCGTGTCAAAGCGATGCGAACGTTATTGATTTCAGATGAGTTTGCGGCCCAAGAACGAGCGATTGGTCGTTTCATGCTGATCCTCACCACCTTATACCGTGTTGACCAACAAGGATTCGCAGATGGTATGGCGCTAAAAGGGCGTACCCGTCTGTATTTTGCCGATAATCCACAAACTTTATTAGAAAGCGGCAAAACCACCAAACCCAAGCAGATTCCAGAAACACCTTTTTGGGTCATCACCAACACGAATACTGGCCGTAAGCGTCAGATGGTGGAGCAGCTTATGGAAAAAATGCAGTTCCCGAGTGATTTGACTGAGAAGGTTGTGAACGCGATTTAATCTATGCCACTCATGGGAGAAGAGAATTATGGCAGTGCATCCTCAAGCCGGACAGCGCGCGAACCCGCAAGATTTGTGTGATATTCCGGCGCTTGTGACGCGTTTTTTCCAGACTCAACCACGTCCAGGTCATCCGTCGCAACGTGTTGCGTTTGGGACGTCAGGCCACCGTGGAAGCGCGTTGAACACCACATTTAATCGCGACCATATTCTCGCGATTGCACAAGCAATTTGTGATGAGCGCAGCGCGCGCGGTATTTCTGGCCCTGTCTTTGTAGGAAAAGACACTCATGCGCTTTCTGAGCCCGCCTTCGGTGCCGTGGTTGAAGTATTAACGGCCAATCAGGTACAGGTTATTGCGCAAGCCGAGCAGGGCTATACGCCAACGCCGGGCATTTCTCAACAAATTCTGGCTTATAACCGTGATCATGCTGAGCAAGCGGATGGGATTGTGATCACCCCTTCACACAATCCGCCGCAAGATGGTGGCATCAAGTATAATCCACCTCATGGTGGCCCAGCAGAAGGCGCTATCACAAAATCGATTGAAGCACGCGCCAACGACTATATTGATGCCGGCTTAGAAGGCGTTCAACGATTGGCTATCGACGAAGCACGGGCAAGCGCTTACTACCAGGAGCAAGACCTAGTGACGCCTTATGTCGCAGGGCTGGAGCATGTCGTTGATATCAAGGCCATTCAGGCGGCAGGATTAAAACTTGCCGTCGACCCTTTGGGGGGAGCCGGGATCCGCTATTGGCAGCAAATTGCCGCGCATTATCAACTCGATATTACCCTGATTAATGATCATGTCGACCCAACCTTTGGCTTTATGCCTCGCGATGGTGATGGCGTGATTCGTATGGATTGCTCTTCAGCATACGCCATGGCTGGACTCCTAACGTACAAGGACGATTATGATTTGGCATTTGGTAATGATCCAGATTTCGATCGCCATGGCATTGTGACTCCGGCTGGCTTGATGAATCCTAACCACTATTTAGCGGTGTGCATCGATTATTTATTTCGTCACCGTCCGCAGTGGTCAGCCGATTTAGGCGTGGGTAAGACCCTGGTGTCCAGTGCGATCATTGATAAGGTGGTTGGCGATCTCGCCCGTCCGCTGGTTGAAGTGCCCGTCGGCTTTAAATGGTTTGTGCCTGGCTTGAGTGAAGGAACGCTTGGCTTTGGCGGAGAAGAAAGTGCTGGCGCCTCATTCTTAACCTTTGATGGGCAGCCATGGTCAACGGATAAAGATGGTATCATTCTTTGCTTACTGGCGGCAGAAATTCTGGCGGTAACAGGACTTACACCGCAGGCGTATTATCAGAAACTCGCCGGCAAGCATGGCGATCCAGCCTATAACCGATTACAAGCGGTTGCCAATGCAGCGCAAAAGCAGGTGCTCAGTCAGCTCAATCCCGATATGGTGACGGCAGAGACCTTAGCCGGTGATCCCATTACCGCCAAACTGACGCATGCGCCGGGCAATGGCGCTGCTATTGGCGGTTTGAAAGTGGTCACAGAATTTGGCTGGTTCGCAGCGCGCCCCTCCGGGACAGAAGATATTTACAAAATCTACTGTGAAAGCTTTAAAGGCAATGATCACTTACGTCTCATCGAGCAAGAAGCGCAACAAATTGTTGATCGTGTGTTCAATGAGCAAGGTGTTTAGCGAACCGCTTCTGTGTTTCGCGGCGATCAAAACGACGCGCACTGGCAAAGTGCGCGTTTTTTATTAGCGAGAGGGCAGTGGCGGCATATTGGCGGGCCAGTCATTTGGCACCACGAACCAAGGGGTGAGTGAGTCGTCTAATAAGTGACAGGTTCGAGTGAGCCCCTTAAGTGAAGCTCGCTCTAGCTTGGGTAGCTCCGCAAAGGCGGGCAGTGATAGCCATTGATCGCGCGCCAATACGGCAAATTCCCTGTCTGTTGGTAATGCATCTGGCCAACACCACCACCCACCAATGCTGTCATGATTGATAGGTGGCCAGTCTGGTAGGGGCTGCTCGCCATGATGATAATGGCGATACAACCTTCCTTGCACCATCAGACGCTTTTTACTCGGCTGCCAGTATGGGTATTGCTGGCAAAAGCTTGGGTGACTCGAAAGCGCCAATTGATGGTCAAGCATTCGCGCCACTTTGATATCGAGCGCATCCTTGGCATTGGGGCCTAACCAACGGTTTTCATACGCGAGGTAGAATTTTACCGCTACCTCCCAGTGCTCTAATTGACCCTGATAGTTGACTAAAAAGTCGATGGCACCTTGCGTCTTGCCGCCTTCATTAATCTGGATTTCCTCAGCTTCTAGTACCAAATGAGGGTGACAATCAATGAGCTGACTGAGCAACCATTGATAATAAAAGCCGATACGCTTTGGTCCCGTATAGGGCGTGGGAGATGGCAGTAATGGGGGTTGCCAAAGGTGATGAGGCACAACTGGGAAGCGCTTATCGTTGAGCAGTGAGAGCTGATTTTGTACCCAGCTAAAATCGGGGTTAATTTGGGCTTGGTTACTAAATAAGGGATAGGTGTCACTCATGATGTAAGTTTATTACCTTGTTAAGAGACTGTTAAAGCTAAAACGGTGGTTTCTGGGTAAAAAATCACCATTTATGTAGTAAAAAAACAAAACGGGTGGTACACTATGCGCATGCTTGCAAACTGGTCAGATGAGTGAGGTTGATTATGTATACACCGTTCGATAAAACCCGTGTTGTGTTACGCCGCTGTGCGGTCGTGATCGCGGGCATCACTTGCCTGCCAACACTGATTGCGCCGCCAATGGCATCGCGTATATATAGCCATTTACACCAAGTCTGGCTTAAAGACAGTACCAAGCCTGTTTGGTTGGCTGAATCGGAAAAAGCCGGCGGGTTTTTCTAGTCCGTCATTGATGAGTGGCCATATACCCGCGGAACAAATTCGTGATATTCAGTCAGCGGTGAGACACGGTCTCACCGCTTTTTTTATGTTTGCTTGTCAGGTTACACTGTTGCCATTGTCTCGCAAGTGAATGTGAATGCTATGAATAATTTTGAACTGGAAGCATTGCTCAACGCCGAACTAAAACCGGATAGCATTAAAGACTACAGCCCGAATGGTCTACAAGTGCAAGGGCGTGATGAGATAAAAACAATCGTCACCGGGGTGACGGCCTGCCAAGATTTGATTGACGCAGCGATTGAGCAGAACGCGGATGCCATCTTGGTGCACCATGGTTACTTCTGGCGCGGCGAACCACAGCAAATTCGCGGCATGAAGTACCAACGGATCAAGAAGTTGATTGAATACGGTATCAATCTTTACGGTTATCACTTGCCGTTGGATATTCACCCGACGCTGGGTAACAACGCGCAACTTGCCAAGCGTTTAGGCATTGAGCTGCTTGGGGGACTGGAGCCTGACAATCCTGTCTCGATTCCTGTTTATGGAAAGCTTTCAACCCCCATGACGTTGGCACAGTTTGAGCAACAAGTGGCCACGGTGCTTAACCGGGCGCCCCTTGTGATTGACGGTGGCCAACAAACGCGGATTGAAACCGTCGGTCTGTGTACCGGTGGCGCGCAAGATTTTATCGACTTGGCCGCTTCACAAGGGATGGATGCGTATCTGTCGGGTGAGATTTCTGAGCGCACGACCTTTTCGGCGCGCGAGCAGGGTGTGCATTATATCGCGGCAGGGCATCATGCGACAGAGCGTTATGGCGTGAAAGCGCTAGGGGAGTGGCTTGCTCAGCAGCATGGTTTGAATGTGCACTTTATTGATATCGACAATCCAGCATGACGCCTAGGCATTGAGGCTAAGTGCGATGAAAGGTAGACGCAGCCATGTGATAAACTGCCGATGATAAACAAAAAGCCGCCTGTTGGCGGCTTTGTGGTATGACATTCGCGCTTTAGCTGCGCTTATCCATTGGGGTAAATTCGCGCTGCGTATACCCGGTGTAAAGCTGACGCGGACGCCCAATTCGCTTGTGCGGGTCGGTATGCATCTCATTCCAGTGGGCAATCCAGCCTATGGTACGAGACATCGCGAAGATCACCGTAAACATCGATGTAGGGATCCCGATTGCTTTCAGGATAATGCCTGAATAGAAATCAACGTTCGGGTAGAGTTTCTTATCGATAAAATAATCATCTGACAATGCGATGCGTTCCAGCTCCATCGCTACATCTAGTAGTGGATCCTGAATTTGCAACTCGTTAAGCACCTCATGGCAGGCTTCACGCATCACAGTTGCGCGTGGGTCATAGTTCTTGTAAACGCGATGACCAAAGCCCATCAGACGGAACGGATCGTCTTTGTCTTTCGCGCGAGCAATATACTCAGGAATGTTATCCACATGCCCAATTTGCTCAAACATGCGCAAGCACGCTTCGTTGGCACCACCGTGGGCCGGCCCCCATAGCGAGGCGATCCCAGCCGCAATACAAGCAAATGGGTTAGCCCCTGAAGAGCCTGCCAGACGTACCGTTGACGTTGATGCGTTTTGTTCGTGATCGGCATGCAGGGTAAAGATCTTATCCATTGCGCGCGCGACCACTGGGTTGACTTCATATTCCTCGCACGGGGTGGCGAACATCATATGAAGGAAGTTTTCCGCGTAATCGAGATCATTACGTGGGTAGATAAATGGCTGTCCGATTGAGTATTTGTAACACATCGCAGCCAGTGTCGGCATTTTTGACAACAGACGGAACGCCGTGATTTCACGGTGCTGGTCGTTGTTGATGTCGAGAGAGTCGTGATAGAACGCGGCTAGTGCACCTACAACCCCGACCATAACGGCCATTGGGTGAGCGTCACGGCGGAAGCCGTGGAAGAAGCTCGCAATTTGCTCATGCACCATGGTGTGGCGCACGATCATTGAGCGAAACTCATCATATTGCTTCGTTGTAGGGACTTCACCGTAGAGCAGGATATAACAGACTTCTAAATAATCAGCGTTATTGGCAAGTTGATCTATCGGGTAACCGCGGTGCAGCAATACGCCAGCGGCGCCATCGATGTAGGTGATCTGCGAGTCGCATGACCCCGTTGCGACAAAACCAGGATCAAAGGTGAAATAGCCTTCGTTTACCAGCTTGCGCACATCAATGACTTCTGGACCGACGGTGCCCTCGATAATCGGCAGTTCGATTGGTGCTTTCCCTTCAATGTGTAGGGTAGCTTTCTTCTCTGCCATAACAATCTCCTTTGTTATTTTATAATCCCATCCAGGATACGGACTCGACCGTTGTACCGATCGACCCTAATGATGTCAATTTTTAACCTATCGATGTGTGCGTCAGTTAATAACTTATTTGCAATGCGCGTTAAATATCTGTTGTGAGATTCCGGTCAATTTTGTGCGTTTGTAATTGTCTGTTACGCCACGTATACTTTTCTGAGGTCTCTGGGCAAATCAGTATCCTAGAGCGTTTAGGGGCTCAAACACCTTTCCTAACTGACGTGATCCATTCGCCAAGAATTGCAGTTATAAGCAATAAGGTACATGAAGCGCGTTACGCAGATGTTGCAGGTCTTACGCTTTGAGTACTGAGGTTCAGAGAGTGTAATAACTATAAATGCTCAATGGAGCTGAGTGGGCAATATCGTGAAAGAAAGAAAGTCAAGACCCGTAAACCTCGACCTCCAGACGATTCGTTTTCCGATAACAGCGATTGCGTCTATATTGCATCGAGTGGCAGGTGTCATCACCTTTGTCTCGATCGCCATCCTCCTATGGCTGCTTAGCCTGTCTCTCTCTTCTCCTGATGGATTTCAATCCGCTGCTGACATTGTCGATAGCTTTTTCGTCAAATTGATCCTCTGGGGCATTTTGACGGCGCTGGCTTATCACATTGTCGGTGGGATCCGTCATTTGATCCAAGACATGGGTTATTTTGAAGAACTGGAGTCTGGCGTGCAAAGTGCGCAGGTTGCATTTGTTATCACTGGCGTGTTGTCTGTGTTGGCGGGGGTTTTAGTATGGTAACGAAAAACATCTCATCGGTCGGGCGCAATGGCGTGCACGACTATGTGCTGATTCGCGCCACTGCGATTCTCATCACACTTTACACACTTTATATGGTCGGTTTTGCCGTTTTTGGCCCTGAGATTACGTATACCTCATGGACAGCGTTTTTCGGCCAGACCAGTACCAAAGTCTTTACCATGTTAGCCCTGGTCTCCGTGCTGATTCACGGCTGGATCGGAATGTGGCAAGTATTGACTGACTATATTAAGCCAGCCTTGCTGCGTGGCATGTTGCAACTTGGCGTTGTGGCCGTGCTACTGATCTACGTTTTTGCCGGTTTCTTTGTATTGTGGGGTGTGTAAGTGAGTATTCCAGTTCGCGAATTTGACGCAATTGTCATTGGTGCAGGCGGCGCAGGTATGCGCGCCGCACTGCAAATATCAGAGCAGGGCCTAACCTGTGCGCTGTTATCTAAAGTGTTTCCAACCCGCTCTCACACCGTGTCGGCGCAGGGTGGTATTACGGTAGCACTGGGTAACTCCCACCAAGATAACTGGCAGTGGCACATGTACGACACGGTAAAAGGGTCAGACTACATTGGTGACCAAGACGCCATTGAGTACATGTGTAAGACGGGCCCGCAATCAGTGATTGAGCTAGAGAAGATGGGGTTACCTTTTTCTCGGTTTGAGAATGGGTCCATTTATCAGCGTCCGTTTGGTGGCCAGTCTAAAGAGTTTGGTGGCGAGCAAGCTGCACGCACCGCGGCGGCAGCTGACCGAACCGGGCACGCACTGCTGCACACCTTGTATCAGCAAAACATTAAAAATAAGACCACCATCTTCTCTGAATGGTATGCGCTTGATTTGGTGAAAAACCAAGATGGTGTGATTGTTGGTGCGACCGCCATGTGTATGGAAACGGGCGAGATTTGCTACTTTAAGTCCAAGGCAACGGTGCTGGCGCAGGCGTGCCCATGCAAGACATGGAGATGTGGCAATTCCACCCAACCGGCATTGCAGGCGCGGGTGTATTGGTGACAGAAGGTTGCCGCGGTGAAGGCGGTTACTTGCTCAATAAAGATGGCGAGCGTTTTATGGAACGTTATGCGCCTAATGTTAAAGATCTCGCAGGTCGTGACGTTGTTGCTCGCTCGATGATGATCGAAATTCGAGAAGGGCGTGGTTGTGATGGGCCATGGGGACCGCACCTGAAGCTCAAGCTGGATCACTTGGGTAAAGATGTGCTCGAGTCTCGTCTTCCTGGCATTCTCGACTTGTCTCGCACCTTTGCGCATGTTGATCCTATCAAAGAGCCGATTCCGGTAATCCCAACCTGTCATTACATGATGGGAGGTATTCCAACGCAGGTATCTGGTCAAGCGATCAAACAAGACCCGCTTGGCAATGACATTGAAGTACAAGGTTTGTTTGCCTGTGGTGAGATTGCCAGCGTGTCTGTGCATGGTGCGAACCGCTTGGGCGGCAACTCACTGCTCGACTTGGTTGTCTTTGGCCGCGCGACCGGCCTTCATCTCGGGGAGACACTCGCCGCACAAGTAGAAGCGCGCGATGCGAGTGAGTCAGACATCGAGGCGTCCCTGGCGCGTGTTAATCGTTGGAATAGCACCCAACAGGGTGAAGATCCGGTTGAGATCCGCAAAGACTTGCAAGCTTGTATGCAAGAAAACTTCTCCGTGTTCCGAGAAGGCGAGGCCATGGAAAAAGGGCTGAAAGAGCTGAAGGAAATTCGTGAGCGACTCAAGTCGGCGCGTCTTGATGACACGTCAACCGAGTTCAACACCCAGCGCGTCGAATGTTTGGAGCTGGAGAATTTGATGGAAACCGCGTACTCAACAGCGGTGTCAGCCCATTATCGTACTGAAAGCCGTGGCGCACATGCGCGTTTCGACTATCAAGATCGCGATGATGAGAACTGGCTATGCCACTCCATCTATAACCCAGAAACCGAAGCTATGTCCAAGCGCGACGTCAATATGGCGCCAGTGCACCGTGAGGCTTTCCCACCGAAAGTCCGCAGTTACTAAGGGGGTCGAGAACGATGAATGTTAAGTTTTCTATCTATCGCTACAACCCAGATGTGGACAATGCGCCATACATGAAAGACTACACGCTGGATGTGCCTGAAGGGTCTGACATGATGCTGCTGGATGCGCTCATCCAGCTGAAAGAGCAAGATCCTACGTTGGCTTTCCGCCGCTCGTGCCGAGAAGGTGTCTGTGGCTCTGACGGCCTCAATATGAACGGTAAAAATGGCCTTGCGTGTATCACGCCGCTGTCGTCACTGATGGACAAGTCGGAAATTGTGATTCGCCCGCTACCTGGTCTACCGGTCGTGCGTGATCTCATCATTGATATGGGACAGTTCTATGAAAACTACGAGCGTGTCAAACCCTATCTGATGAATGATGAAACGCCACCGTCGCGAGAGAACCTGCAAGCGCCGGAAGATCGCGCTGAATTAGACGGTTTGTATGAGTGCATCATGTGTGCATGCTGTAGTACCGCATGCCCTTCATTTTGGTGGAACCCTGACAAGTTTGTCGGGCCAGCGGGCTTGCTTGCTGCGTACCGCTGGTTGGCGGATAGCCGTGATACAGCAACCGAAGAGCGGTTATCTGATCTAGACGACGCTTTTAGTGTCTTCCGTTGCCACGGGATCATGAACTGTGTCAGTGTATGTCCGAAGGGGCTGAACCCAACGAAGGCAATTGGGCATATCAAGTCTATGCTGATTCAGCGCGGCGTTTAAAACGCACAACCAATAACGTAGATAAAAAATGCCCCGTCCTTGGACGGGGCTTAATAACAGGTAACCCGGCCTCAGACCGGTGTTTGGATAAATAACTAGTGGTTAAGGGATAACAATGCAAAATGGCGTGATGAAGGCTTGGATAGAGTCTTCTCATTTGGCTGGCGCCAATGCAACGTACGTAGAAGATCTCTACGAAATGTACCTCAGTGACCCGGAGTTAGTTGATCAAGAATGGAGAGCGGTCTTCGACCAGCTACCAGTGGTGAGTGACACCGCGGTAGAACAACCCCACTCTCGTGTTCGTGATTACTTTCGACGCTTAGCTACCGATACATCGCGTGCAAGTGCTTCAGTCAATGATCCAGACGTAGACGCGAAACAAGTTAAAGTTCTCCAACTGATTAATGCTTTCCGTTTCCGCGGCCACCAACAGGCCAGCCTAGATCCTCTCGGACTATGGAAACGTAAACCTGTACCAGATCTGTCGCCTGCTTTTCATTCTCTTAATGAGCAGGACTTCAACGAAACCTTCAACGTCGGCTCATTTGCGATTGGTAAAGACAATATGCAATTGGGTGAGCTGTATGATGCACTTGAAAAGACCTATTGTGGGTCGATCGGTGCAGAATACATGCACATTACCGATACCGAAGAAAAGCGCTGGATCCAAGGTCGCCTGGAGTCTGTGGTTGGACAGCCGCAGTTTACCGAGCAAGAGAAACTGACTTTTTTGGAAGAGCTTACCGCAGCTGAAGGCCTCGAACGTTATCTGGGGGCCAAATTCCCCGGCGCTAAGCGGTTCTCTCTTGAGGGCGGTGATTCGCTGATCCCGATGCTGAAAGAGCTGATTCGCCACGCAGGTAGCGAAGGCGCACGAGAAGTCGTGGTCGGTATGGCTCACCGTGGCCGTCTCAACGTGCTGGTGAATGTGCTAGGCAAAAAACCCTCTGAGTTGTTCGACGAGTTCGCGGGTAAGCAAGACGATACCTGGGGCACGGGCGATGTGAAGTATCACCAGGGCTTTTCATCTGACTTCGCGACACCGGGCGGTGATGTGCACCTTGCCTTGGCGTTTAACCCTTCACACCTTGAAATTGTCAATCCAGTGGTGATGGGATCTGTGCGTGCTCGTCAAGACCGATTAGAAGACAATACTGGGTCGAGTGTCCTCCCGATCACTATCCACGGTGATGCGTCTATTGCTGGGCAAGGGGTGGTACAAGAGACCTTCAACATGTCGCAAGCGCGAGGCTTCCAAGTTGGCGGCACCGTGCGCATCGTGGTCAATAACCAAATTGGGTTTACCACGTCGAATCCGGCTGATTCACGCTCGACGCAATACTGTACAGATATCGCTAAGATGGTGCAGGCGCCTATTTTCCACGTCAATGCCGACGATCCCGAAGCGGTGGCTTTTGTCTCGCGCTTGGCACTCGATTTTCGCAATGAGTTTAAGCGTGATGTGGTCATTGATTTGGTTTGTTACCGTCGCCACGGCCACAACGAAGCGGATGAGCCCAATGCAACTCAGCCGATGATGTACCAAAAGATCAAAAAGCATCCCACTCCGCGTAAGCTGTATGCTGATGTATTGGATCAACAAGGTGTCGCTAACCTCGAAAAAGCCACGGAGATGATCAATGAGTATCGTGATCTTCTCGACAGTGGTGAATGCGTAGTGAAAGAGTGGCGACCCATGGTGTTGCATTCTGTCGACTGGACGCCTTATCTAGGCCACGATTGGACGGTAGAGTGGGCCAATAAGTTCGATGTTAAGCGCCTGAAAGAGCTGGGCCATCGTATTTGCCAACTGCCAGACAGTCATAAGCTCCATAGCCGTGTTGCCAAGCTCTACAAAGATCGCAAAGCGATGGTAGAAGGCGAAAAGATGGTTGATTGGGGGATGGCTGAGACCCTTGCTTATGCCACCTTGGTCGATGATGGCAAACGTATCCGGATTACGGGTCAAGACTCAGGCCGCGGTACCTTCTTCCACCGTCATGCGGTGCTTCATAATCAAGAAGATGGCAGCACGTATTTGCCACTTGCGAATATCCATGACAAACAAGGGCCATTCGAGATCTTCGATTCCGTGTTATCGGAAGAAGCGGTACTGGCATTTGAGTACGGTTACGCAACGGCAGAGCCAGGCGGTTTAACCGTGTGGGAAGCGCAGTTTGGGGATTTCGGCAATGGTGCGCAAGTAGTGATTGACCAGTTCATCAGTTCCGGTGAACAAAAATGGCGCCGGATGTGTGGCCTGACCATGCTGCTTCCTCATGGCTATGAAGGGCAGGGACCTGAGCACTCGTCAGCACGTTTGGAGCGTTACTTGCAACTGTGTGCTGAGCAAAACATGCAAGTCGTTGTGCCATCGAGCCCCGCGCAGGTCTACCATATGTTGCGTCGGCAAGTGGTGCGCCCCATGCGTCGTCCTTTGATCGTGATGTCACCCAAATCGCTGTTACGTCACCCACTGTGTGTGTCTAACTTGGAAGATCTGACCGAGGGTGACTTCATGCCTGCCATTGGCGAGATGGATGACCTTGAGCCAAGCAAAGTGAAACGCGTGGTGATGTGCTCGGGCAAAGTCTATTATGATTTGCTACAAGCACGCCGAGAGCAAGAGATTGATGATGTTGCCATTATCCGTATTGAGCAGCTTTATCCATTCCCTCTAGAAGCGGTAAAAAATGCGATTGCGTCTTATAGCAATGCGAAAGACTTTGTATGGTGTCAAGAAGAGCCACAAAACCAAGGGGCGTGGTACAGCAGCCAGCACAACTTCCGTGCAGCCTTACCCAAAGATGCTACGTTAACCTATGCCGGACGCTCGGCATCGGCATCACCTGCGGTAGGTTATATGTCTGTACACCAGAAACAACAAAAAGCGTTAGTTCAAGACGCTCTGACCCTAAAGTAAGAACTAGAACATTAAGGATAAATACGATATGACAATCGACATTCTGGTTCCCGATTTACCCGAATCTGTGGCTGACGCAACCATTGCCACATGGCACAAACAGCCAGGTGACTCGGTAACCCGTGACGAAGTACTGGTTGATATTGAAACAGATAAGGTCGTGCTGGAAGTGCCTGCCCCTGCTGATGGGGTGTTGGAGTCCATCATTGAAGATGAAGGGTCAACCGTATTAGCGAAACAGGCCATCGCTAAGATCAAAGAAGGTGCCGTCGCAGGTGAGCCAACCAAAGACGTTCCTGCACAATCAGAGTCTTCACCTGACAAGCGCCATACGGCTTCTCTTGAGGAGGAGACGAACGACGCGTTAAGTCCCGCGGTACGTCGTTTGCTCGCGGAGCATGATCTCTCAGCAGACGCAGTGAAAGGCACAGGCGTGGGTGGACGCATTACGCGAGAAGATGTTGAAGCACACCTTAAGAGCCAGCCAGAGCAGGGTGAGCAAAAAGCACAAAGCCAAGACGTGCCACCTGTGGCGGAACGCGGCGAGAAGCGTGTGCCAATGACGCGTCTGCGTAAGCGTGTCGCTGAGCGCTTGTTAGAAGCGAAAAACAGTACCGCGATGCTCACCACGTTCAACGAAGTGAACATGAAGCCAATCATGGACCTGCGTAAGCAATACCGTGACAGCTTCGAAGAGCGTCACGATATTCGCCTCGGCTTTATGTCTTTCTATGTTAAAGCGGTGGTAGAGGCCTTGAAGCGTTACCCAGAAGTCAACGCGTCCATCGATGGTGATGATATCGTTTATCATAACTATTTTGATGTCAGCATGGCGGTATCCACACCACGTGGCTTGGTCACACCAGTGCTGCGCGATTGCGACAAGCTGGGCTTTGCGGATATTGAAAAGGGCATCCGCGATTTGGCGATTAAAGGCCGTGATGGCAAGCTCACCGTTGATGAACTGACAGGCGGTAACTTCACCCTCACTAATGGCGGTGTGTTTGGCTCATTAATGTCAACGCCGATCATTAACCCTCCTCAAGCAGCCATTCTTGGCATGCACAAGATCCAAGACCGCCCGATGGCGGTGGATGGCAAGGTCGAAATCTTGCCGATGATGTACCTCGCGCTTTCTTATGATCACCGTTTGATTGACGGTCGTGAATCGGTAGGCTTCTTGGTGACCATCAAAGAACTTCTAGAAGACCCAACACGTCTGCTTCTGGACGTTTAATGGCGTTTCCCCGTGTTGGCGGGGGCGTCATTTTGAGGGGACGGAGGTCCCCTCACTTGGAAAGCAAAAAGACACAATAATGGACACTAACACGGATAGAACATCATGAATCTGCACGAATATCAGTCAAAGCAGCTGTTCGCTGAATATGGTCTACCAGTTTCAGAGGGCTATGCTTGCGATACTCCACAAGAAGCTGCCGAAGCAGCCGATAAAATTGGCGGAAACAAATGGGTAGTAAAGTGCCAAGTCCACGCCGGTGGCCGTGGTAAAGCGGGTGGCGTAAAACTGGCCAACTCCAAAGAAGAAATCCGCGAATTTGCGCAACAATGGCTAGGTAAAAACCTGGTGACCTTTCAAACCGACGAAAACGGTCAACCCGTAAGCAAAATTTTGGTTGAGTCATGCACTGATATTGCCAAAGAGCTTTATCTGGGTGCGGTTGTCGATCGCGGCTCTCGTCGTGTTGTCTTTATGGCATCGACTGAAGGCGGTGTTGAAATCGAGAAGGTGGCGGAAGAAACCCCTGAGCTAATCCATAAAGCATCGATCGATCCGCTCGTGGGTCCTCAGCCATACCAGGGCCGTCAACTGGCGTTTAAATTGGGCCTAGAAGGTGAACAAATTAAGCAGTTTACCAAAATCTTTGTGGGTATCGGCCAGCTATTTTTGGATAAAGATATCGCATTGGTTGAGGTTAACCCTCTGGTTATTACTGACCAAGGTAACTTGCACTGCTTGGATGCGAAATTGGCCATTGATAGCAACGCTGTTTATCGCCAGCCAAAGGTACGTGCAATGCACGACCCGAGCCAAGATGATGAGCGAGAGGCCCACGCCGCACAGTGGGAGCTTAACTATGTTGCGCTCGACGGCAATATTGGCTGCATGGTTAACGGCGCGGGCTTGGCCATGGGCACCATGGACATTGTTAATTTACACGGTGGCAGCCCAGCTAACTTCCTCGATGTGGGCGGTGGCGCGACCAAAGAGCGCGTAACAGAAGCGTTTAAAATCATTCTGTCTGACAGCAACGTCAAGGCTGTCTTGGTGAATATCTTCGGCGGTATTGTGCGCTGCGATCTTATCGCAGATGGCATCATTGGTGCGGTCGAAGAAGTTGGCGTTAAAGTTCCTGTGGTGGTTCGCCTCGAGGGAAATAATGCTGATGTCGGTGCCAAGAAACTGGCCGATAGTGGTTTGAATATCATTGCGGCAACATCGCTAACCGAAGCCGCTCAAAAAGTCGTTGCTGCCGCGGAGGATAAATAACAATGTCAGTGCTGATTAATAAAGATACCAAAGTGATCTGCCAAGGTTTTACAGGTGGACAAGGTACGTTTCATTCAGAGCAAGCGATTGAGTATGGAACACAAATGGTCGGCGGTGTATCACCGGGTAAAGGCGGTACGACGCACCTAGGTTTGCCTGTGTTTAACACGGTGGCCGATGCGGTCGAGGCGACAGGTGCGACCGCATCAGTGATTTATGTCCCTGCCCCTTTCTGTAAAGACGCGATCCTAGAAGCGATCGATGCCGGTATCGAGCTGATTGTATGTATTACCGAAGGTATCCCAACGCTGGATATGCTGGAAGTAAAAGTGAAGCTAGATCAAGCAGGCGTGCGGATGATTGGCCCTAACTGTCCAGGTGTGATCACCCCGGATGAGTCTAAGATCGGCATTATGCCAGGCCACATTCATCAGTCTGGCAAAGTGGGTATTGTGTCACGCTCAGGCACATTGACCTATGAAGCCGTCAAACAAACCACTGACGAAGGCTTTGGCCAGTCTACCTGTGTTGGCATTGGTGGGGACCCTATCCCGGGCTCAAACTTTATCGACATTTTGGAAATGTTTGAAAAGGATCCGGCGACCGAGGCGATCGTGATGATCGGTGAGATTGGCGGGACAGCAGAAGAGGAAGCGGCGGCTTACATTAAAGCCAATGTGACCAAGCCCGTTGTGGCTTATATTGCTGGGGTAACGGCACCTCCAGGTAAGCGCATGGGTCATGCGGGAGCAATTATTTCTGGTGGTAAAGGAACCGCAGACGATAAATTTGCTGCCCTAGAAGCAGCGGGCGTTACGACGGTTAAAAGCCTGGCTGATATTGGTAAAGCATTGCGCGAAAAAACAAGCTGGTAAGCCAGCCAAGGTAATCGCATCAATTAAAGCCGCTCTGATGAGCGGCTTTGTTATGCAATCAACTTTGTTGTTATGAGTTTGAACGACTGGGTAGTAGTTGAGCCAACATAAAGACACTGGCTGCTGCCACCACCACAGACGGGCCTGCAGGCGTGTCATAAAACCAAGAGCCTGCCATGCCTAGCATCACCGCAGCCATCCCAATGAGACTAGCAAACGAGGCCATTTGCTCTGGGGTTGACGCGATGCGCCGTGCCGTTGCCGCGGGAATGATTAGCATAGAGGTAATAATCAATGCCCCGACAAATTTCATTGCCAGCGCAATGACCAAACCAATCAGTAGCATCAATAACAGCCGCAGCTTTTCTACCGCAATACCTTCTACCTTGGCAAGCTCTTCGCTGACGGTCATCGATAGCAGTTGCTCCCAGTAATAGGCCAACACACCCAGTGTTAGGCAGGCTCCGATCGCTAACCATGTAAGATCAGCAAACGAGACCGCCAACAGGTCGCCAAACAAATAAGCCATGAGATCGACGCGCATATTGTCTAAAAAACTCACCGAGACCAGCCCCAGTGACAGGGCACTGTGAGCCAATATACCGAGCAAGGTATCAGTAGAGACCAGATGTTGGCGCTGTAGTCCCACCAATAAAACCGCTAAGAGTAAACAGGTGATCACGAGTGCGAGGTTTAAGTCGATTTGTAGCAAAAAGCCTAACGCTAACCCGAGCAGTGAGGCGTGAGCGAGGGTATCGCCAAAGTAGGCCATCCGCCGCCAGACCACAAATGAGCCCAAAGGGCCGGCTATGGCGGCGATCAATAAGCCGCCCATGATAGGGGCAAGTAAGAACTCAATCATGATGATGCTCTTGGTGTTCGCAGTTTACAGGTTGCCCTGCAAGATCATGTTTATGATGATGATGGTGGTGGTAGAGCGCAAGTTGCTCACTGGTTTGGCGACCAAACATTGCCACATAAGAAGGGTGCTGCGAGATAGCATCGGGCTCACCGGAGCAGCAGACATGATGCTGCAAACAAATCACTTCATCGGTTTTGGCCATGACTAAATGCAAGTCATGTGAGACCATGAGTACTGCGCACCCAAGGCTATCGCGCAACTGGCTAATCAGGCTATACATCTCCAACTGACCACTGACATCAACCCCTTGTACTGGTTCATCTAATACGAGCACATCAGGGTGCTTTAAAATCGCGCGGGCGAGCAGCACGCGTTGGGTTTCACCGCCAGAGAGAGTATGCATATTCGCATATTGCAAGGATTCGGCATTGACTGTTTGTAGCGCGTGGCTAATCTGCGCATTGGTATAGCGTGTGCCGAGACGAATAAAGCGATCAACCGTGAGTGGCAGGGTTTGATTCAACTGCAACTTCTGAGGCACATAACCGATTTTTACGTCTCGGGCTATCTGTACTTTGCCAGCGCTCGGCTTAACTAAACCGATCAGTGCTTTAACAAGCGTTGATTTTCCTGCGCCATTGGGGCCAATTAGCGTGGTAATTTGCCCACGCTTTAGTTGCATTGAAACCTTGTCCAGCACATGGCGGCCATTGAAGGTCACCGTCACCGCATCGAGCGAGACTAGCGAGTCAGTCATAGTGAAAAAAGCATTGTGAATTAGAATTGTTATATTATAACATTTATCGCCAGTGAGAAAACATAAGAATGAGAGGAAAGATGACTGCGCGTATTATTGGGGTATTTATTGCACTACTACTGGCATTGCCTGCGCAAGCCATGTCGGTAATGACATCGATTAAGCCTTTACAGCTGATCGCGGCAGGGCTTGTGACACAAGACGATACCGTCGATGTGTTGTTGCCGCCGGGGGCCTCACCGCATAGCTATGCCCTAAAGCCATCGGACATACGCGGTTTAAACCAAGCGGATGTGATGATCTGGGCAGGACCCGAGCTAGAGCTTTTTCTGTCTAAATTGTTGGTGGATAAACCGTCGGTATTGACCTTGACGCAGGTCGAGAATATGCCTTTGCGCCATTTTGATGGCGGGCACCATCATCATCATGGTCACGATCATGGCGAGCACAATATTGACCCGCACCTTTGGTTGGGACCAAAAACGACCCGAGTCGCGGCGCAAGCCATTACAGACGCACTGATTGAGGCCGCGCCTGATAAAGCAGAGCAATATCAGGCCAACCTGACTCGCTTTAATGAACAGCTTGATCAAACCGTTGCCGATATTCAGCAAGATCTCTCCACCAAAGTTCAATCGGGTTATTTTGTCTTTCATGATGCCTACGGTTACTTCGAAGATGCATTTGGCTTGGAAAAAACAGGCCACTTTACGGTTGACCCAAGTCAAAAGCCGGGCGCGAAAACCTTAGTCACTATTCGCCGAGGTTTGCTTAATCACGATGCGACCTGTATCTTCACTGAGCCGCAGTTTAATCCCGCACTGATTGATGCTGTGACACGACACAATGACGTCAATGTACTTGCCTTAGATCCATTGGCGACATCCATTCCGGTAGCGTCTGATAGTTATCAGGTGTTTTTAAAAGATTTAGGAAATCGTTTCACACGTTGTTTAAAGCATGAAACTACTGACTAACTGGCTCGCTGTGACAGCCAGACTTCCTCGCCAGCACAAGCTGGCCCTTGCTTCATTATCTCTTTTAGTTGGCGCTGCCCTGATGTGGCAGCCCCATCCTTTTTCTTCCAAAGAACGGCAATCATTGCCGGCGGTCAATCAACGCCAAGAGCCGGCGACAGTGGATCACAGTGAACCGATTGAACAAGGGTTGGATGCTGATGATCCTGCTTTGAGTGTGCCTGAAGATGCGCTCGAGCAAGACATCACATCTGAGGCGCCCCGTGTTCATCACCACACCGTCGCGGCAGGGGATACACTCGGCGAGATCTTCTCACAGTATGGTCTGTCGATCGGTCAGCTTTACCAAATGCTGGATGTGAACGATAAAGCTGGCGATATTCGCCGTGGCCAAAAAATGGAGTGGCAAGTTGACGAGGAAGGTCAACTGCTGACGTTCACCGTTTATCAATCGATTAAATATCGTGACGACTACCAGTTCGGACAAGATACCGTTGACTATCAGCGTTTGGAAACCAAAGGCGAGTTTGAAAGTGTGACCTTGATTGGACGGGTGAACAGTAGCTTTTATCAGCAGGCGCGCCAATCGGGACTCACGCCTAATCAGATTCAAAATCTGGTCTCGGCGCTACAGTGGCGGTTTGACTTCGGACGTCAATCGCGTCGCGGCGACCAGTTTGCGGTACAAGTAAACAGAGAGTTTATTGACAATAAACCCGTGTCATCGGGTAAGGTCACGGCCATGCTCTACAAGTCGGGCGGTCGAGACATTTTTGTCTATCGTCATCATGATGGACGCTTTTATGATCAGCAAGGGCAGAGTCTGGATCGCGCGCTCCGTCGTTATCCCACCGCAAAGCGCTATCGTATTAGCTCATCGTTCAACCCACATCGTAAACACCCGATCACCGGGCGTATTTCACCGCATAATGGCACTGACTTCGCGACGCCAGTCGGTACCTCAGTATTGGCCGCCGGTGATGGTGTTGTCGTTAAAGCACGCAAACATCGGTTAGCGGGTAATTACGTGGTGATCAAACACGGGCGTGAGTATTCTACCCGATACTTACATTTAAACCGGATTTTAGTGAAGCCGGGCGATCATGTGTCGATGGGGCAGAGAATTGGTTTGAGTGGTAATACCGGTCGCTCAACGGGGCCCCATCTTCATTTCGAATTGCTCAAATATGGCCATCCAGTCAATGCGATGAAGGTGCCGCTGCCTGAAGCGCATCCGGTTCCTAATGACGAGCGTAGGGCGTTTCAGCGTCAAGCTAAACGTGCCCATCAGGCGTTGGCGCAGCGATTAAATGGGTAATGAGTGTCAATTATGTGAGGCCTAGCTCACATTTAGGGTTGCAGGGTTTTATTTAGAGGCAGGTCGCACGACACTACGTCACTAAATCCTGCAACCTGTCTCTCTTCTCGTACATGAAACGCCAATGTCTCTGTTTGTTATGGCTGGCTCTCATCTTTCCTTGCCTACCTTTGCAGGCGCATGATGCGTTGCTCTCATCGTTTCAGTCATACGGCGGTCTTAATGGCCTCGGTGATGTCCGTGATGTGGCGGTGCAGTCATCTGGCGGTATGTGGCTGTTGGATAGCCAAGGACGCATTTATTTTTTTGATGGCCATCAGCGTCATCCACTCAACGATGCCCTTACCTTGCCTGATGAAAAGATACTGACCATTGCGTATGCTCACCAGGCGCTTTGGATGGCAGGGAGAGAACATGTTTATCGTTTCCAGCCAAGTACCAATACGCTTACCGCTTTCCCATTGCCCGATGCCGTTGCACAGACGCGCACTGATTCTGCGCCTCACCCGCGCCAATCGCCACGACTGGCGACGATCAATAATACGCTATGGCACATTCAAAGCGGCCAGATAAGCGTCTATCAACGGGAAGATAAGGCATTTCACGTGTGGCGAACGGGTCCGTGGCGTGCCAATAATGTGTGGTTCACGGCGGGCCATCGACTGTTTGCGGTCGGGACAAGCTTATATCAACTCAGCGACGGGGGAATACGCCAACTGACACGTTTTTCTACGCCGATTACAGCGATCACGGCGAAACAAGACAGAGCATGGGTCAGTACCGAAAAGCGTGTTTATCTGCTGGCAGTGTCGGGCAATCAAGTACAAGCCCAGCACGTGCTGAATACACGTGGGAACTACCATAGAATGACGGTCGGCTCGGGCGGGTTGTGGGCCGCTAATCACAATGGGTTATTTCGACTTTCCCTCGATGGCGTCGCGACGCCGGCTTGGCAGCCAGGCGATCAGCGGATTGCTGGCCAAAGCATTACTTTTTTATGGGCAGATTTTGAGGGTGGGATCTGGTTTTCAACCGATCAGGCGACACGTTACCGTGCACCAGGGCAACGTTGGATCACTCATCAACACCGCGTCTTTCCCAGCGTGTTTACTCATGGTTTTATGGCGCAAAGTAACCCTTGGGCGCTAGAGGGGGACAGTTGGCGCGATTTAAGTGGGTATCGCACTCTACCGTCGCCCTCGGTCGTACCAAGCGACAAATACCTCAGTGCTACCCGAGACGCTCAGCGCCTTTGGTGGTCAACACCGTCAGGTACGCAAGGGATTAATACGCTAACAGGGGCAAGCATCGTCATCCCCGATCGGTTGGCAACCCTGCCTGCTGAGCATTTGTATACTGATGCCGAGGGTACAATCTGGTTATCGGTTGACGATCAGGTGATGCGCTACTGGCCGGACACAATGACGCTAATCAGTTATGGCACACGATGGCAGCCTCATCACGCGGGTAAGGTGTTAGGCTTTTATGATGATGGCCGCGGCAATGTTTGGATCCGTGATCAGCATGGGTTAACACGGTATCGAGAGGGGCAGTTTAAGTCGGTCCCCTTGGCAAAAGACCGGCTACCTGTGCAGGATATGTATACCGACGAACGAGGTCGTTTGTGGCTCACCAGTGCCCATGGCTTATACCAATACGATCCTAGCGCGCCAGACGCCGCGTCATTGGTTTACTTGTCATTACCCGGTGAGCGATTCCACTGTGTCACGGGTAACCGCGATGGCATATGGGCGTACAGCAACCAAGCATTGGTACACATTGCTCCGCGAGGGTTTGTGCGCACATTTCGTCTCCCCTCTGAGGCAGAAAAAGTAGCCTGTTACGCGACCCAAGCCCATCAGCTCACGCTGCTGGCAGGGGATTATACCTACCAGATAGATACTGACCAATTGGCTTTTTCTTTGCGTAAACCGCCAAACGTCGTGATTGGCGCTGTTTGGCAGCAACGTAAGCGTTGGCGTATTGGCCCTCGACAGCAAACGGCGGTGACATTACTCGAGCAAAGCCCCGCCTATCTCGCGTGGGGGAGTTGGCCACCCGAACGACAAGTGACACGCGTACATTATCAGCTCGTGCCTTATCAGCACGCTGGGCAGCCAATGGCTGATAAATTGGCTGCTTGGCAGCAAACCGGTAGTGATACGATTTCCTTGGCCAATATGGTGGGCGGGCACTATCAATTACGTATTGCTATCCCGCGTGATGGCGCCTCCCATACTGTGTTAGACATCTCTGTCTCTCTGCCTCTATTGCCTCACATTATCAATGGCATGGTACTGGCCTGCTTTGTGAGCCTGGTGCTTGCGGCTGTCATCTTAGCCTTGAGACAACGTCACTTGTCGGCGGTGCACATAGACACATCGAGCGTGCCCACATCTGGGTCGCGGGATGACATCGCAGCTGCTACATATCCTCGTGGATGTGAATCGCCCTCATCACTGGCGCTGGATTCAGACCAAGCCAATCAGCGATGGACCGCCGAGTTTGAGAATGTTATCGCGGCTAGGTACCAAGATCCTGACTTTTCAATGGCTCAGATAGCTGGCGCGTTAGCGATGTCAGAGCGTAATTTGCAACGTAAGTGTCGACAGTATTTTGGTGTGACAGTGACCGCTTATGTGACGCAGAAACGGCTGAGTGATGCCGCTACGCGCTTGCAACATGGCCATGCCGTGGCGGATGTGGCTGAAGCGTGTGGCTATCGCGATCCGGCCTACTTTAGCCAACGATTTAAAAGCTACTTTGGTGTCAGTCCCTCGCATTATCGACGCGCGACGACTGATGTGACCGTGGCAGATATCGATGACTAGCGCCGGTGTGAAACCTCAGGTAACGAAATACGTGTAAAAGAAAACGTGGCATAACCGGGGAGCCATGCCACGGGTGTCAACGACACCTTCGCTTGCTGCCGAGGGCGGGGAACCGCCCTGGTAAAAAAGGGGCTGGTCAGATGTGTACTCCCTTAACCAGTGGCGTCAATATACCCTAATGTGAGCGGGTATTGTTATGACGAAACCGCCAATCTTATTTTGACAGATCTTCGGTTAACCTATTTATATACAATTACTTATGCCGTTTTTATTTTGGTTTTGACGAAAATAACGAAGTGCACTTACGCCTTGATGACTAATCCACTGGCGGCGAGGGTCTCTCTCAGCTGGTCGATGAGGGGCTGGGCTTGTTCACGAGGACGATGCCCCACTTGTAGGTGGCCCCAAATCGGATTTGGCCATACCGGATCCGTTTTAAACCGAGCAACATGGTGGAGATGGAGCTGGGGAACCAGGTTGCCAATCGCGGCGATATTGAGTTTGTCAGGGTGAAATAAACGCTCAAGACAGCGCGCGACTATGGCCGACTCTTGCCACAGCGATTGCTGCTCAGTATCGTCAAGGTGGTGAATTTCTTCGATGTCCCGCTTACGTGGGATCAGCAAAAGCCATGGACCAATATCGGCATGCGCAAGGCGTAACTGACAAAGAGGGAAATCACCGACATACGCGCTATCGGCGGCTAATCGTGAGTGGAGAACAAAGGACATATAAACTCCTGATTGCAATGCGAGTGCTTAGCTTACATCACAACTTGCTTTTGGGTCACAAACTCCTCACCGAATAGGCGGATTCGCCTCATAAGAAACAAAAAGCAAGTACGCTTAACACAATGTTGAAAGCTAAATGTGTCGACGAATGCGAGAGGAGGTGGCATGCACTATCAAGACGTCCTAGCTTTTTGGTTTGGCGACGAGCGTAGTGAGTCGGTTCCTTCGTCCGCCGCGCAGGCACGATGGTTTGGCGGTCGCCAAGACGTTGATGATGCGATTCGCGAGCGATTCCAATCTTGGGTCAGTGCCGCTGGCGCGGGCGCATTAAATGACTGGGCCCAGATCCCTGAGGGGCGTTTGGCATTGATTATTCTGCTCGATCAATTCCCGCGAAACTTATATCGCGGGTTGGCAGCCGCCTATCGATATGATGCCTTGGCGTTGGCGCTATGTAAGGCAGGGCTGGCGAAAGGCGACGACCAAGCCTTAACGCCGCTTCAGCGGGTGTTCTTCTATCTCCCTTTAGAGCATGCTGAAGAAGAAACAGACCAAGAAGAAGCATTGTTTCGGTTTGATCAACTGCGTCAGCAAGTGAATGGGGAGGCAACAGCTTGGTACCAACAATGTTTTGATTATGCACACCAACATTACGACATCATCGCCACCTTTGGTCGATTTCCTCATCGCAATGCGGTGATGGGACGGTTATCGACCCCCGAGGAACGATTATGGCTTAGCGAAACGGATCAGCATTTTGGTCAGGGATAAAAAAGCGCCCACTTGCAATAAGTGGGCGCAGCGCTTCTGTGCTTATCCGAACAACACAGATAAGCCAACCTGGTTACATGCGCTCAAGCGTGTCGATCCCCAACAGATCTAAGCCTTGCTTGATGGTCTTGGCCGTCAATGCCGCCATTCTGAGGCGGCTTTGGCGAGTGTCCCCTTCAGAAAGCAAGATAGGGCACGCTTCGTAGAAGCTGGAGAATAAACCAGCCAGCTCAAACAGATAGCTACACATCAGGTGAGGTTGACCCTCGCGCGCTACCGATTTAACCGCTTCTTCAAACTGAAGCAGTTTGGCGACCAGCGCTTTTTCTTTCTCATGCTCAATCAGCATTTCACCGTCGAGCGCATCACGGTCAACCCCAGACTTGGCAAAGACTGACGCCACACGGGTATAGGCATACTGCATATAAGGGGCGGTGTTGCCCTCGAAGGCCAGCATGTGATCCCAGTCGAAGATATAGTCTGTGGTACGATGCTTTGACAGATCGGCATATTTGACGGCTGCCATCGCCACCGTGGTTGAGATATCGCGCTGCGTCTCAGCATCCATCTCAGGATTTTTCTCAGCGATCAGCGCTTTAGCACGTGTTTCTGCTTCATCGAGTAAGTCAGCAAGACGAACGGTGCCACCTGAGCGTGTCTTAAAGGGTTTACCGTCTTTGCCGAGCATCATGCCAAAAGCGTGGTGCTCAAGGCTGACCGAGTCCGGCACATAGCCTGCTTTGCGTACAATGGTCCACGCTTGCATCAGGTGCTGGTGCTGGCGTGAGTCAATAAAGTAGAGCACACGGTCGGCATTGAACTGCTCGTAGCGATATTTAGCGCAAGCAATATCCGTGGTGGTATACAAATAGCCACCATCACGTTTTTGGATGATCACACCCATTGGTTCGCCGTCTTTGTTTTTGTATTCGTCGAGAAAGACAACTTGCGCGCCATCGTCTTCTACGGCAATCCCTTTGGCTTTTAAGTCTTCAACAATACCGGGCAGCATATCGTTATACAGACTTTCACCCATCACGTCTTTATTGCTCAATGAGACATTCAGGCGATCATAGTTACGTTGGTTTTGCTCCAACGTCACTTTCACCAGTTTTTCCCACTTTTCTTTGCAATAGGCATCGCCGCGCTGCAGGCGAACCACGTAGTCGCGCGCTGTTGCAGCAAAGGCGTCATCTTCATCGTAACGGGCTTTGGATTCACGGTAGAAATTTTCGATATCGCCAAGTTCCATGGAAATATCGTCACCGCGTGACTCGTGTAATTCTAAGTTGGCAATGAGCATGCCGAACTGGGTTCCCCAGTCACCTAGGTGGTTGGCGCGGGTGACGTTGTGACCCAAAAACTCCAGTGTGCGTACGACAGCATCACCAATAATGGTGGAGCGAAGGTGGCCAACGTGCATTTCTTTTGCCACGTTGGGGGCTGAATAGTCCACCACAATGTTTTGTGTGTCTTGTTTGTCGACACCGAGGCGTGCGTCCGACAGGGCGGCATCCGCTTGCTTTGCCAGCCACTGATCATTCAAAAAGATATTGATAAAGCCAGGACCAGCGATTTCTGTTTTACTCGCCACATCACCTAAATCGAGGGCGTCCAACACTTTCTGGGCAAATTCACGGGGATTTGTACCGAGCTTTTTGGCTGCGCCCATCACACCATTGGCTTGATAGTCACCAAATTGTGGCTTCGCAGACTGACGCACTGCCGCTGGCGTGCCCTCAGGCGCACCCGCCGCAACCATCGCGGCAGACACTTTTTCGTTAAGAAGACTTTGAATATTCACTTGCTTACCTTTACTACTAGCCGGGCTGATTATGAATGACCCGTTTTGTGGGCTTCCAGCTTATTAATACAAGAATCCGCCAACACTGCACTGCCACGTAACCAAGCGTGCAAACACAGTGTTGGCGGGATGCTGTATTGTTGCGAACCATGACGTCAATCGACGCGGATTATCCCTAATGATACCCATAAAACAGCAGGCATTGGCAATAGTTATTCAACACCATCCTTGATATCTTTCGCGACTGGAAGACAACGAGCACCTTAAAACCTTGAGAGGTCACTGTGCATGATGCCAGCAATTGGACATCCCTGATGCGAGATCAAGCAGCTTTTACAGATAAAATCAATCAGTTGCTAGAAGTGCTGGCCTTTCCTCCTTATTCACTCGCGCCAATCATTGCCAGCGAAGCCAGTGCTTAAGCACTGGCTCAACCAATGTTGTCGTTTTACAAGATCACGGTTTTATTGCCATGGACAAACACACGGTCCTCGGTGACAGACTCGATAGCCTGACTTAGTACGCTCTTTTCTACATCTCGACCTGCTTTGGCCATATCTTGTGCGCTAAAGCTGTGATCAACATGAATCACGTCTTGGCCAATAATCGGGCCCTCGTCCAAGTCATTGGTGACAAAATGCGCCGTCGCGCCAATGATTTTGACCCCACGCTCGAACGCTTGGTGGTAGGGACGGGCCCCGATAAAGGCAGGTAAAAAGCTGTGATGAATATTGATGATGCGATGCGGATATTGAGCGACAAAGTCAGGCGTCAGAACTCGCATGTATTTCGCGAGAATAATGTAGTCAGGCTGATGGGATTGAATCGCTTTGAGCATCGCTTGCTCGTGCTCTTCACGGCTCAGACCTTCATGGCTGACATAGTGAAAAGGAATATCAAAACGCTCAGTCAGATGTTGTAGTTTGTCGTAATTACCCACCACTGCGGCAATATCAATCTCGAGCGAGCCATCATAAGCTTTCATTAAAATGTCGCCGAGGCAGTGGGATTCTTTGGTGACCATGATGACGACGCGTTTGCGGCGCGAGCTAATCAGCTGGCGCTGGCTGCCAGGCGGTAGCGCATGGTCAAGGTCGAGAAGCAGGGTGTGATCGTTAAAAATCCCCTCTAGCTCAGTGCGCATATAAAACTGCCCAGTGACATTATCAACATACTCTCGGTTGTGAATAATGTTGAGCTGATGTTTATAGCAAATGTTGGTGATGGTCGCGATGAGCCCTTGAGCGTCAGGACAGTCCGTGAGAAGTGTTTTTCGTTCCATGTTGGTCGTGTACTGCTGATGACTAAACCCTCGGTTGTACCCTGTCTCAGCCGCAAGGTCAAAGTGATTTTACGATGCGTCACGGGTTTCTCAGGGGAGTGGTTTCATCCCGTAGAGGGGTTTGGCATAATGGCGGCTTTCCCCCTGTGTATTTATACAATGATCCGTAAGGTTTTCTCAGACACCGGTGCGCTGGCTAAAGCGATTGATGGTTTTGTGCCTCGCCAGCCGCAAACAGATATGGCGATTGCTGTTGATACGGCCATTCGTGACCAAGGCCAGCTCGTGGTGGAAGCGGGCACAGGAACCGGGAAAACCTATGCCTATCTCGCCCCTGTTTTATTAAGTGGTAAAAAGGCCATCATCAGCACTGGCTCGAAAAATCTGCAAGAGCAGCTTTACCACCGTGATTTACCGCTGATGAAGTCAGCCTTGGGCTACACAGGGACGACCGCCTTATTGAAAGGTCGCGTTAATTACCTGTGTCCAGAGCGACTCGAGCGACAAATTAGTGAGTGCCATCGTCCCGACAGCGAGCCTGGGCAATTGAGTCAGCTGGTTAAAATTCGTGAGTGGTCGTCGTATACCGAGTCGGGGGATCTGAGCGAGTGTGACGCACTGGCTGAAGATAGCCCCCTGATCCCTGTAGTGACGTCTACCAATGACAATTGCCTTGGTAAAGACTGTCCAAGCTATGAAGACTGTTATGTGGTTAAAGCGCGGCGTCGTGCGATGGATGCCGACGTGGTGGTGGTTAACCATCACCTCTTTTTGGCTGATGTGGCCATCAAAGAAACGGGGTTTGGCGAGTTGATCCCAGAAGCAGACGTGATGGTGTTTGATGAAGCGCACCAGCTGCCCGATATCGCCAGTCAGTATTTTGGTCAATCGCTATCTAGTCGACAATTGCAAGATGTTGCCAAAGACATTCATATCGCCTATCGCACTGAGCTACGGGATACGCGTCAACTGGAAAAAGTCGCTGATCGCCTTTCGCAAGCGGCGATGGATATGCGCTTGGTGATGGGCGAGCCCGGATATCGAGGTAATTGGCGTGAACTTCAGGCTTCGCCCAGCGTAGAGAAAGAGTTGGTACGATTGGCTGACGCGCTCGATCTTGCCCATGACGTGGTAAAACTATCACTCGGCCGAAGTCAATTGCTTGACGCTGCGTTTGATCGGATTACCTTATTTAAAGCGCGGCTTGCACGCTTAAAAGACACCTCAATCACCGGGTACTCCTACTGGTACGAATGTACGCGGCATCACTTTAGCCTCAATATTACCCCCTTATCGGTGGCGGATCGTTTTCGTGAGCAAATGGCCGAACAGGGGGGCGCTTGGATTTTTACCTCCGCGACCTTGGCCGTTGAAGGCGACTTCGCGCACTTTAACCACCGCCTAGGGATTGACGCTAAGCAGCAAATGACGCTGGAAAGCCCCTTTGATTATCCCAATCAGGCGAGGCTTTGCGTGCCCCGACACGTGCCGGAAACCAATAGTTTTCGTCGAGCCAACAAACTGGCCGCATTATTGGGACCGGTGATTGAACGTAACCAAGGGCGTTGCTTTTTCCTATGCACGTCGCATCAAATGGTACGAGAGCTATCAGCCCTGTTTCGTGAGCATCTGTCATTGCCCGTCCTCATGCAAGGAGAGATGCCCAAGCAGCGCCTATTGGCAGAATATTTGTCGTTGGGCAATGCCTTGCTGGTGGCGACGGGCGCCTTTTGGGAGGGCATTGATGTGCGTGGGCAAGCGCTTAGTTGTGTGATCATCGATAAACTCCCATTTGCCTCCCCCGATGATCCTTTATTAAAAGCACGAATAGAAGATTGTAAATTGCAAGGGGGCGATCCCTTTGCTCAGGTACAGATCCCCGAAGCGGTGATCACCCTAAAACAAGGGGTGGGGCGTCTTATTCGGGATCAACAAGATTTTGGTGCACTGGTTATTTGTGACAACCGATTGGTGACCCGCGCATACGGCGCAACCTTTTTGCGCAGTTTGCCGGCGATCCCTCGCACGCGGGACTTACACCACATCGACGATTTTTTGTCGGGCAGTGACACCAACAGCAACATAATGAACTCGTATTCATTCGATCAACCGATAGAGGGTTAAATGACGCTACGAATATTGGCCGTAGATACGGCGACCGAAAACTGCTCTGTCGCACTGTGCTGTGATGACCAGATTATCACGCGCAGCGAAATTGCACCGCGTGAGCATACCAACAAGATCCTCCCCATGGTTGATGAAGTATTGGCAGAAGCGGGGGTTGAACTGGCGCAGTTAGATGCGCTGGCGTTTGGCCGCGGGCCAGGAAGCTTCACCGGTGTGCGTATTGGCATTGGTATTGCACAAGGTTTAGCGTTTGGGGCGGATGTACCCATGATTGGTGTCTCAACATTGGCAGCGATGGCAGCACAAAGCTATCGGCTACACAACGCGACCCAAGTACTGACGGCGATTGATGCGCGTATGAGTGAACTCTATGTCGGCCAATATCGGCGGACTGACACTGGCGCATGGCAGTGTGTCGGTGAAGAGAGGGTCGTCGCCCCGGAAGCACTCACCCCTGACTGTACTGAGGGAGTGTGGACATTGGCAGGAACCGGTTGGGCAGCCTATCCTGATCTAGCCGCTCGCTTGGCATTGCAGACGGCGTCGTCAGAGGTGTTATACCCCCAAGCACAAGATATGCTGGAGATTGCTAAGCATGCGTATCATGCGGGAGACATGGTCGCAGCGGAACTTGCTAGCCCCACATATCTGCGGGACAAAGTCACTTGGAAAAAGTTACCCGGGCGCGAATAACCCCCATGAGGCCGGCAGCATAGGACGTGAATATGGTATCGATTAACGGTGTATCCTCCCCACAGACAAACCGGCCTAACCACCCCCAGCGCACAGGCAAAAAGCCGCAAACCACGCGCAAGCAAACGCCCAAGACGACACAGGTGGCTAAGGCGGTGCGCCAACGTGTCGATCCCGCCGCGATTGCGCAAGCCGAGCAGGCGAAGCAAGAGTACGTGCAATATGATTTGCCGGACGGTCGCGGCCGTCAAGCGATGGCTTCCTATTTCGCGGTGTTAAATCAAGCCAGGCGAGAGGAACTGATCAACTTAGTGGGCGTCGATATCTATGTATGATGTGGCGTGAAAGGAGCCTGATATGAAATCTTACTTGTTTGCCTTATGCGGCGTGCTATTACTGAGTGGCTGTACCAGTTTGCCTGAGTCATTAAAAGGCCGGATGGACCAGCCCGTGACCGAATACCCGGTGGTCGCGAAAATGACCCAAGCAAATCAAGGAGAAGAGGTACGCCTGGGTGGCTTGATTGTCGGGGTGAATAACCGTGAGCAGGACTCCGTGGTTGAAATCGTGGCCTTGCCCACGTCGACAGCGGGTCGGCCTGATATCGATGCCTCTTCACTGGGGCGCTTCAAAGCGATTTTTACTGGCTTTATTGAACCGGCTGATTATGCCAAAGGCCGGCCAATAACGGTGTTGGGCGACTTTCAGGGCCGTCAGGCGGGAAAAGTGGGGGATTACTCCTATGATTACCCCGTGCTTAGGGTAAAAGGACATCAGCTGTGGGATATTGAACAGCATGTGGTTGATGATGACAGACCTTATTGCTACGGCTTGTACTGCTCCCGAGTGCGCATTGGCGTTGGCACGGGACGGGTGCAAAGCGTGATTAGTTTACCTTATTAGCCCTCAAATGGGATCGTGATGATGACACCGCCATTGACGGAGACATTCGAGGCATTATTGGCGTCTGATCCGGCAGCACTCGGGTTATCGTCTGGCTTAACGCCGACCTCGATGCGACTTAATGATGTGACAGTGGCAGCGGCAATACGCCCGGCGACCGGCTTAGCGCCAACATTGGTTTTTTTACATGGTTGGCAAGACAACCTGGCGAGTTTTCATTCGCTGATCCCCACGCTGCCCCAAGACTACGGGTTACTGATGTTTGATTGGCCTGGGCATGGTTTGTCTGAGCATAAAGCCGGGGATTATCATTACCCGTTTTTCGATTATCTCGACAGTTTGCATCAAATCCTTCACCAGACACCTTGTTCGCAATCGGAGCAAACGGGGCCCGTCATATTGGTGGGGCATTCATTGGGAGGCCTAGTGGCCAGCTGTTATGCAGCCAGCTTTCCAGCATCAATCGCGGGGGTTATCTCGATAGAAGCATTGGGGCCTATTGTTGAGCCTGAACATAAAATCACCGAACGCATGGCGAAAAGTCTCAATCAGCGCTTAAATTCAGTGCAAAAAACACCACGTCTCTTTGATTCTGCGATGAAGGCGCTACAATTGCGCGCATCCATTAATAAAGTCGCCGGTCAGTTATTGATGCCACTGGTTGCTCGCGGGATTGAGACATGCAGCCATGGTGTGCGTTGGCGTCATGATCCCAAACTTGGTGGTGAGCCCCTGTATCGCATGGCGCCCGGCCATGGAGAGTCGATTATTCGAGCGATTGAATGCCCTGTGCTGGCGATTCGCGCGACAGATGGGTATCCTGCGCTTCGCTCTGCCGATGCCGCGCAACGAGCCACGTGGTTTAAGCAATTGACACTCATTGAGATCCCCGGGACACACCATTGTCACCTTCAGCAACCGCAACAAACTGTGTCGTTAATAACGGATTTTGTGACCAAAATTCAAACGCGCACTTAAAATGCTCGTGTAAAAATAATGTTAACGCTATGGTGGGCAGGTTAAACACCTGTTTGAATTATGCCTCGCGTCGATCGAAGCAGGCAAAATAGCCTGCAAGCTAACACATAGGAGAAAGCCAGTGGAAAAGGTATGGCTTAATCGTTACCCGTCGGATGTGCCGGCGGAAATAGATCCAGATGCCCATCGCTCTTTGGTCGAGATGTTTGAACATTCTGTCCAGCAGTACGCGGATCAAACTGCCTTCATGAATATGGGGCAGGTCATGACATTTCGTAAACTGGAAGAGCGCAGCCGTGCGTTTGCTGCCTATCTACAAAACGAGCTGAAACTGAAAAAAGGCGATCGCGTTGCCATTATGATGCCGAACTTGCTGCAATATCCGATTGCCTTGTTTGGTATTTTACGAGCCGGTTGTGTGGCCGTGAACGTGAACCCGTTATACACCCCTCGTGAGCTTGAGCACCAATTAACGGATGCCGGAGCAAAAGCGATTGTGATTGTGAGTAACTTTGCTCACACGCTAGAGAAAGTGGTCGACAATACGCCGGTTAAACACGTGGTACTGACCAGTTTGGGCGAACAGTTGCCACGTGCCAAAGGGACCCTGGTTAACTTCGTGGTCAAATACGTCAAAAAAATGGTGCCTAAGTATCATTTGCCGCATGCCACCTCCATGCGCCAAGCGCTGCGCCGAGGCCGACGTATGCAATATGTGAAGCCTTTTTTGAAAGGCGAAGACATTGCGTTTCTACAATATACCGGTGGCACCACGGGGTTGGCGAAAGGCGCCGTGCTCACGCATAGAAATATGTTAGCTAACGTTTATCAAGCTAAAGGGACGTATCAGCCGGTACTTAATGCAGGTGAGGAGTTAGTGGTCACCGCATTGCCGCTTTATCACGTCTTCGCGCTCACGGTGAATTGCCTATTGTTTATTGAAATGGGTGGGCAAAATCTACTGATCACCAATCCACGCGATATTCCAGGTTTTGTCAAAGAGCTACAAAAGTACCCGTTTACAGCCATTACAGGTGTGAACACGCTGTTTAATGCGCTGCTCCATAACGAAGACTTCCATGAGTTGGACTTTTCTAACCTGCGCTTGACCGTCGGTGGTGGCATGGCCGTGCAAAGGGCGGTCGCGGAAAATTGGAAAAAGCTGACTGGCAAGCATCTGCTTGAAGGATACGGGTTAACGGAATGTTCGCCACTGGTAGCGGCCTATCCTTATGATTTACGTGACTACAACGGCTCCATTGGATTGCCCGTGCCATCGACCGAGGTGCGCATCGTCGATGATCAGGGTGACGATGTGGCGGACAACCAGCCGGGTGAGTTGTTAGTGCGTGGCCCGCAAGTGATGCAAGGGTATTGGAATCGTCCCGAGGCGACACGAGAAAGTATCGACGAACAAGGTTGGTTAGCCACTGGTGATGTGGTGCAGTTCGATGATGATGGTTTCTTGCATATTGTCGATCGCAAAAAGGACATGATCCTTGTCTCTGGTTTTAATGTGTATCCCAATGAAGTGGAAGATGTCGTTGCGTTGCATGACAAGGTGCTAGAAGTTGCCGCCATTGGCCAGCCAGATGAGAATTCTGGGGAAGTGGTTAAAATTTGTGTGGTCAAAAAAGATCCGTCGCTTACGCGAGATGATCTTGTGGCGCACTGTCGCAAACACCTCACTGGATACAAGGTGCCACGGGTAGTGGAATTTAGAGATGAACTGCCTAAAACCAATGTGGGTAAAATTCTGCGTCGAGAGCTACGCGATGAACCACAAGCCACCGAGCAAAAAGCGTCAGCTTAATGCGAACCGAACCAGAAAAGGGTAAACTGTCGATAACGACTCACGAAATGCCGGCCTCGCCGGCATTTTCTTTATGGGCTTTTTTGTGAACTATCAACAAATCACCACCGATCAACAGCTGGTCGATATCTGCGCACATTTTCGAGACCAAGCCGTTGTGATGCTTGATACCGAGTTTGTCCGTACGCGTACCTTTTATGCACAACTGGGGCTGGTCCAGATTTATGACGGCGAGCAACTGGTGCTGGTTGACCCGCTAACCATTGATGATCTTTCCCCGTTATGGGCGCTGTTGACTGACACCCAGGTCACCAAGGTGTTACATGCGAGTAGCGAAGACTTAGAGGTTTTTCAGCACTACGCGGGCGTATTGCCCACTCCCATGATAGATACCCAAATCGTCGCCGCTTTTTTAGGTCATGGCGTCTCCGAGGGCTTCGCAAGCTTAGTGGAGCGTTATGTCGGCGTGAGCTTAGATAAAGGAGAATCGCGCACTGATTGGTGTGCGCGTCCCTTAACCGAAAAGCAACAACAGTATGCGGCCGCTGATGTCTATTACTTGCTGCCGCTTTATCAAGCGCTGACGCAAGCCCTATCCGATACGCAGTGGCATGACGCCATGGTAGAAGAGTGTGGTTTGTTGTGCCGTAAAAAGCAGTGGGTAAAGCCGGATGAAGCGGCTTATCTCGATATTAAGTATGCGTGGCAGCTTAAGCCTCAACAGTTAGCGGTATTGCAAAACCTTGCCAAGTGGCGAGCTAAGGAAGCGCGTCGCCGGAATATGGCTCTTAACTTTATCGTTAAAGAGCAAAACCTCTGGAAAATGGCGCGTTATGGTATTCGTACCGTTGAGCAAATGAACGAGCATGGGTTCGACAAATTTGAAGTACGCTATCATGCGCAAACCTTGATAAAGTTGGCCACCCAAGCGGATAAAATCCCGTTAGCCAAATGCCCGCCGGCCATCACACGTTTAGTTGATGAACCCGGGTATAAGTCGGTGATTAAAGCGATGAAGGAGCAGGTGCAAGCCGAGGCCGATAGATCAGGCTTAGCGCCAGAGTTTATTGGCTCCAAAAAGCAGCTTAATCAATTGATTACTTGGGTATGGCGAGAGGAGTGTCAAGAAGATAAACGCCCTGACTTAGCCTCGGGGTGGCGCTTGCGATTAGTGGGAGAAACATTGCTGACGATGATCCCTAACGCCCCAGGGGCATCGTCATCATCTCGCGCATAAACAAAAGCGGTGGCCTTGAACCACCGCTTTCTGTATTCGCCCGTTGTGATTGAGAGCTAGCTCTCTTTTCCCTCTTCGGGCAAGGTGACGTTCAGCTCCAAGACGGACAGATCATCATCGCCTTGTTCGAGGCTGACAGACACCTGGTCCGGTGCGATATCCACGTATTTTCGGATCACATCTAGAATATCTTGCTTGAGCTGGGGCAAATAAGTCGGCGCAGGGCTATCCGCACTGCGACGCTCGGCAACAATGATTTGTAAACGCTCTTTGGCAATATTGGCCGACTTTTTCTTTGATGGGCGGAAGAATTCAAGCAGTGCCACATTAGCCTCCGAATAAGCGTTTTAGGAAACCTTTGCGCTCTTCCTCAATAAAGCGGAAGGGGCGCTCTTCACCCAGCAGGCGCGCAATAGCATCTTCATAGGCTTGGCCGGCATCAGACTCTTGATCCAGTACCACTGGCTCACCTTTGTTAGAAGCGTGCAATACAGACTGACTTTCAGGGATGACCCCTAACAGTGGAATACGCAGGATATCTTCTACATCCTCAACACTGAGCATTTCACCGTTGGTCACACGCGCGGGGTTATAGCGAGTGAGTAATAAGTGATGTTTTACCGGATCCTCGCCGTTTTCTGCGCGGCGTGACTTAGAATCGAGAATACCAAGAATACGATCAGAGTCGCGCACGGATGACACTTCTGGATTTGTGGTCACAATCGCTTCGTCAGCAAAATACAGCGCCATTAATGCGCCGGCTTCAATGCCTGCGGGTGAATCACAAATAATGTATTCAAAGCCAAGTTCATCCATGTCTTTTAAAACGCGCTCGACACCTTCTTTCGTTAACGCATCTTTGTCGCGCGTCTGAGAGGCTGGCAGAATAAACAAATTTTCTACGCGTTTGTCTTTAATGAGTGCTTGATGCAGATTGGCTTCGCCGTTAATGACGTTAACAAAATCGTAGACCACGCGGCGCTCACAGCCCATCACCAAATCGAGGTTACGTAGGCCAATATCAAAATCAACCACGGCCGTTTTTTTGCCTGTCATGGCCAACCCGGTCGCCAATGCCGCACTCGATGTTGTTTTACCAACACCGCCTTTACCGGAGGTAATTACAATGATTCGTGCCATTCCTCTTCCTTATTCTCTTATAGCGTGAGGGGGTCAATGTGTAAGCTTTCTTGATTAAGCGAGACCATAGAAGGCCGCTCTATATGTTCTGATGGAATTTTATCACTGAGCCAATAGCTTCCTGCTACCGACAATAATTCTGACTGAAGGTTCTGACAATAAATACGCGCTTGTTTTTGTCCACTTGCACCGGCAATGGCTCGGCCACGCAAAACGCCATAGATATGAATACTGCCATCGGCAATCACTTCCGCGCCGGCACTCACATGATTGAGGATCACCAAGTCGGCGT
This sequence comes from Salinivibrio sp. ML323, assembly GCF_001995745.1. Lineage (NCBI taxonomy): Bacteria > Pseudomonadati > Pseudomonadota > Gammaproteobacteria > Vibrionales > Vibrionaceae > Salinivibrio > Salinivibrio sp. ML323. The sequence goes on from NZ_MUES01000005.1 coordinate 48,095, forward strand.
TTTTTGCATAGATTTGCTGACCTGAACGCACAGGGGCGGTGACCACTTTTGCAGGCGGCTGAATCGGATCGGCAACTCGGGATTGCTTGCTCGACTTGAGCACGGCTAATTGCGCATCCAGCGCAAGCTCACGTGTATCATTGTGGGTGACGCCGGTCAGCCCAACGAGAATCATGCCTGTGGCTTGTAAGCACTGCTTTAAGGCACCGATATCAGGGCATCGTGATAGACGGCTAATGTCAGCGACAACAGGAGCGCCTTGAAAAAAGGCCGGTGCTTGGGTGACTTTCTCTGTCAAAACATTGGCAGCGGCAGCAAAATTATCGTCAACGAGGTGGAGGACGGAAAGGGTAAAGGTTGAGCCTTTCAACTCCGGTTGTTTGAGCATGTTATTCGATCCCGGTTTTGTCATTTAAACACGAGTCAGACGCGCATTATCAGACGTTGGATAGCATGGTATATTCACAGCGCCAATGCGGCAAGCAGGGTTTGCCGTTGATGCGGCATTTCTCCCTTTAATGGTGTTTTTTTAACATTTGAATGAGAAATGGCAGCAGAAACGTGTTTTGACACACTTTGCTGCAAAGCTTAACAAACCTTTACCCCAAGATGACAATCTATCGCCTGTAATATGGCACGCTCATGAGGACTTTTGAGATGTATTGCGCAATTTATCGTAGTAAAAAGAAAGAAGGCACCTATCTTTATCTTGCAGAGAAAGATAAATTTGATGATGTGCCCGAGGCACTCATGAATAGCTTTGGGCAGCCCGAATTTGCCATGATGATCAACTTAGACAAGCGCGATAAACTGGCAGCAGTTGACATCAATAAGGTTAAACAAAGCCTGCAAAGTGATGGCTTTTTTGTGCAATTGCCTCCGCCACCTGACGCGGCATTGCAGGCCATTCGTAATAAAAACGAAAAACTGTAAAAAGGATGACTATGCGCAAAGGTATGATTTCAGCCTCTATCGCGGCGGCACTCTTGGTGAGCCCTGTGATGGCCAAGCCCGGATTCGAGCAGTATGTGACCACCTTAAAAGCCGAAGCACGTGAGGCGGGCATCAGTGATGCGTTACTTGAGCGTGCCTTTAAGGACGTTAAATACCATGAGCGTGCAGTCAGCTCCGATCGAAATCAACCTGAGCGACGTCTCACGCTGGATGAGTATATTCCGCGTGCTGTGCCTGATTGGAAAGTCGCTCAAGCGAAACAACTGTATCGTGAACATTACGACACTTTGAAAGCCATTGGTGAGCAGTACCAGGTTCAGCCGCGTTTTATTGTGGCTTTATGGGGTGTAGAAAGTAATTTTGGCAAACTTCAGGGTAGTTATAATGTCATTGAAGCCTTATCAACATTAGCCTTTGATGGCCGTCGTGAGGCTTTTTTTCGCAAAGAGACCATGGCCGCACTGACGATATTAGAGCAAGGGCACATTGCGCCTGAAGCGATGAAAGGCTCTTGGGCTGGGGCGATGGGTCAATGCCAGTTCATGCCGAGTTCGTTTATTAACTATGCGGTCGATGGAAACCAAGATGGCAAAAAAGATATTTGGCAAACGGAAGCTGATGTCTTTGCGTCTGCTGCAAATTACTTAAAAAAAGCGGGATGGGATGATACCTACACGTGGGGACGGCAGGTACAGATCCCTGAAGGCATCGATCGTACTTTGCTTGGCACCAACAGTGAGAAAGCACACTCATTGAGTGAGTGGCAGACGCGTGGGGTACGGCGAATGAATGGTCAGGCGTTACCGGCCGTCGATATCAACGCTTGGTTGATTCAGCCTGATGATGGTAAAGGCAGGGCTTATCTTGTTTATAATAACTACCAGAGCTTATTGAAATGGAATCGCTCGCACTACTTTGCGTTAGCGGTGAGCCATTTGGCGGACAGAATTAAATTTGGTTAAGGGATAAAAAAAAGAGGCTGAGCGCCTCTTTTTTTATGCGGGAATATGGACTTAGGCTTCCTGACCTGGGATGAGGAAGTCTTCTTGCTTGGCCGCGCCGCTTTCAATCGCTTCGCGAATCACTTTAGGCATGCGGCCTTGGCCCGTCCAGGTTTTTTGTGAGCCATCTTCGCCCGTATATTGATATTTTGCTGGACGTGTTGCGCGTTTACCCGAGGCTTTACTCTTCGAAGCACCACCTAACAATGCCACGATTTCTTCTGGGCCAATACCGTCGGCTTCTAACATAGCACGGTATTTTTCTAACTTCTCTAAACGTTCTTTTTCTTTTGCCTCGGCTTGACGGTCAAGCTCTTTACGCTCTTCGACAACCGTTTGAAGTTTTTCTAATGCTTCATTAAGTTGTTCGGTTGACATTTCTTTGGCAAGTGCGCGCAAGCTACGCAAATTGAGTAAGGCTTTCATTGCATCAGACATTATTGGTTCCTATTTGATTTATATGTTAATTGAAAGAATGATAGCAGTATAATTGAAATATACAATATGGCCTATATTAATACGTCATATTGCGCATTAATTGCAAGTTAACTGCAAATTTGACTTTAATTCTATTGTCTTTTTGAAGCGAATGTCTAAAAAAATAGAAGATGAGACGTATTTTATTGGCACCGCGTAAGCTGGGGTTTAGTCGATGCTTTTTCAACCATAAAGAGTTGCGATGGTAAGCACGTTGTGTAGAATGCACCACGCTTAACGTAGAGGTGCGTTGTTTATCAGTCGTGCACAAGAGGGTGATTCCGATGAGAGTGCATAAAAGGAAGCAACGCCGAAGCCAATCAGGTCATCACACCGATTGAGCTGGGGCTGTTACCGAATAGGGGCAGCACTGCCATAGTACTTGGAAATACACTATGGAGCGCTACTGTATGTAGGAGGCAAGCTGTTTGCCGTGTGATACCACGCCTTACCGTCTTCATTTCTGCAGTAGATCTCCAACCACCTGGTTGACACTGAGATCATGAACTTAACAGATTTTTCTTCATCCGCTTTATCACTGCTTCCCCCTTTATTGGCTCTGGGCCTCGCGATTGCTACACGACGGGTTTTATTGTCCTTGGGTATGGGAATCGTACTGGGTACGGTATTACTGACCGATTTTTCTATCCTCTCTTCCGGACAGTACCTGCTTGAGGTGATTACTGGGCTATTTATCGCTGATGGAGGCTTAAATAGTTGGAACTTAAGTATTCTCGCGTTTCTTATTTTACTCGGGATGATCACCGCGCTTCTGTCTCTTTCTGGAGGTACCCGCGCGTTTGCCAATTGGGCGCAAAGCCGGATCAAGAGTAAACGTGGGGCGAAACTGCTCGCGGCGTTTCTCGGCGTATTTATCTTTGTTGATGATTATTTCAACAGCTTAGCGGTGGGGGCCGTCTCTCGCCCTGTCACAGATAGGTTTCACGTCTCGCGAGCGAAACTGGCTTACATTCTTGATTCCACGGCCGCCCCTATGTGTGTGATCACGCCGGCATCAAGCTGGGGGGCTTATATCATTACCGTGATTGGCTCTATTTTGGTGGCACATGGCGTCACGGATTACACGGCGCTAGGGGCATTTGTCACCATGATCCCAATGAACTTTTACGCCATTTTTGCCTTGCTGCTAGTGTTTGCGGTGGTTTGGTTTCAACTGGATATTGGCCCGATGCGTCAGTTTGAATATCAGGCGAAAAAAGGCAGTCGACTGGGCGATGAAAGTGAAAACTGCGCTGATATTTGCGACGACCTAGGGATTGAGGAAAGTGATAAAGGCAGCGTGGCTGATTTGGTCGCCCCCATTATTGTACTCGTCGTGGCGACGGTGGGTGCAATGTTATATACCGGCGGGTTGGCATTGGCAGCCGAGGATCAATCCTTTTCTCTGCTCGGGGCGTTTGAAAATACCGATGTCGGGATGTCATTGCTATGGGGTGGACTCGCGGGTTTAGCCGTATCCTTGGTGATGACAGCGAAACAAGGTATAGCGGTATCAGATATTGCGAAAACCCTTTGGGTGGGCGCAAAGTCTATGTTTGGCGCTATCCTCATTCTGTTATTTGCTTGGTCGATTGGTCATATTATTGGCGACCTACAAACAGGTCAATATTTGTCGTCCTTAGTGGAGGGGAACTTACCGGCGCAACTCTTGCCTGTAGTGCTCTTCTTGTTGGCGGCAGTGATGGCCTTTGCCACAGGGACGTCGTGGGGAACGTTCGGTATTATGCTTCCTATCGCGGGCGATCTTGCCGCGGCGACAGACATTGCACTGATGCTACCTATGCTCTCAGCAGTATTGGCAGGGGCGGTATTTGGCGATCATTGCTCACCGATTTCTGATACCACTATCTTGTCTTCAACAGGGGCACGATGTGGACATATTGACCACGTCGCGACTCAGCTCCCTTATGCCATTGGTGGGGCGATTGTCTCAACCGTCGGCTTCGTGGTGTTAGGCTTTACCGCGTCACTTCTCTGGTCATTGGTGACGACCGTGTTTGCGTTCGTTGCACTATGTGCTGGGTTAATGTGGCTTAAAAAGCGCCCGTGTAAATTGGTCGGTTAATTATCTAGCCTCGCCTTGGCGGGGCTTTTCTTTTTCTGCTAGTGCGGTAGCATGCCTGTTTATTTAATCCAGCTCGCCCACAATGGGCATTAGGTGTAGAGACAGTTATGGCTCAGTTATACTTTTATTATTCGGCAATGAACGCGGGTAAGTCGACCACCTTGTTACAATCGGCCTTTAACTACCAAGAGCGCGGTATGCAGCCTCTACTTTTTACCGCCGCGATTGATAACCGCTATGGGGTTGGAAAAATCAGTTCGCGAATTGGCTTAGAAGCTGATGCCCACCTGTATGACAATCAAACGTCGCTGTTCGAACACGTCGCGACCATCTTGGCGCAAGAGAAAGTTGACTGTTTATTGATTGATGAGAGCCAATTTTTAACCAAACAGCAAGTGCTCGAGCTGACTGATGTGGTGGATAAGCTGCGGATCCCCGTATTGTGCTACGGGTTAAGAACAGATTTTCGTGGTGAGCTGTTTGAAGGGTCACAATACTTGCTGGCGTGGGCCGATAAGCTCGTTGAACTGAAAACCGTGTGTCATTGTGGGCGTAAAGCGAGCCGAGTCATTCGCCAAGATAGCGAAGGCAATGCCATTGCCGATGGTGATCAGGTGGTGATTGGAGGCAATGAACGGTATGTCTCTGTGTGTCGCCGACATTACAAACAGATGCTCGGCTTACTCTAGACAGGATTGAGTGCGGTAAAGAACAACAAAGGCGAGCCGTAAGCTCGCCTTTTCTATTTGGCCGACCGGATTCAGCGCTATTTCGCCGCTTCTTGATCGACTGGCACAATTTCACTGGCATGGTAGCCTTTGGGTCCTTCCTGAACCTCATAGTTGACGGTTTGTCCCGCCTTTAATGTCTTATATCCGTCCATCTGGATGGTAGAGTAGTGGGCAAACACATCGCCTTCCCCTTCTACCGGACAAATAAAGCCAAATCCTTTTGCATTGTTAAACCATTTTACTGTACCAGTTTCCATGCGACACATCCTTCTTGCATCAAACTTTGCATACCTGTGATAAACGCGTTCATTTCACCTCGTCAATTTGACCAGCGCGGTACTGTCGCACCCTCACCCTTGCCAATGAACAGAAGTGATATGGCGAGTTTATCGACCACATGTTCCACTTTAGTAGATACTTTTAGGCAGTCAAGTGTGGGGTATAACTTATAACAGTAATGTAATATCAAATCGAAAAAGTGTGAGGAAGTGGCAATTATTCATTCAGAAACAGACATCTTAGTTGCATAGTTTTTTAGGGTTTTCTCCAGATGTTTTCGCTATTAAAAAAGTGTGATTGCAGTGATAGATATGCTATAACAGGCCGTAACTATTACTTTTTATTCTAATAACTGGCTCTTTTCCTCCTTAAGTGTATGGATTAGTGTGAGCGCTATTGGCATGATTCACGCAGTCTGCCTGCTTAAAAATGAAAATGAAGTGAATATTCTCGAGTCGAGAGAGATGTGTGTCTATGCTCACCTATCACGCTTGATGCGATCCGCTAACCGGCTTGTCGTTAGTCGGTATGCCTTAATTTTTATGCATTCTAGTGCAGGCACGAATGGTAGGTTTTTGTCGTACTCAGTGAACGAAATTCTGCGCGAGAGACTAGTGTGTAATACGGTGATTAACAATTGCTCAGGCAAACGATGTTCGCAATGAAAAGGTTGCTGGAATACAATCTGTGGCTTAACTTTAAGTATAGGTGGACGGGAAACGTGGATGGCAGTAGTGCCCCGCCACATCACTTACCGAGACACCCTAACAATGCATTGAATGAGTTATGAGTAATTGGAACCAGTGGGGTTTGCCTGACGCAGAGGCCGAATCGTCAGAAAAAACAAAGTTGCAACCACCATCAATGTACAAGGTGGTGCTAAATAATGATGACTACACTCCGATGGAGTTTGTGATCGATGTGCTCCAGACGTTTTTTGCCATGGATGTGGACAAAGCGACGCAAGTCATGCTGACGGTGCACTATGAAGGAAAAGCGGTCTGTGGCGTATTTACCGCCGAGGTTGCTGAAACGAAAGTGGCACAGGTAATGATGTATGCCAAAGAGCATGGCCATCCGCTACTGTGCACGATGGAGAAAGCTTAGCCGGCTCCATCACGCTTTAGCGCGGTTTTTGAGGGAGGTGCCTTTATGCTTAACAAAGAACTTGAAGCCAGTTTGAATGGCGCGTTTGCACGAGCGCGTGAAAAACGCCACGAATTCATGACGGTGGAGCACCTGCTTCTCGCGTTGATCGATAATGCGGCCGCGCACGATGCGCTGGTCGCGTGCCGTGCAGATTTGGAGGCGCTGCGCAAAGAACTTGATGCGTTTATTGAGCAAACCACACCGCTAATCCCTGCGGACGACGAGTCGCGAGAGACGCAGCCAACGCTGAGTTTCCAGCGCGTACTCCAACGAGCTGTTTTTCATGTGCAGTCATCCGGTCGTAGCGAAGTAAGCGGTGCGAACGTGTTGGTGGCGATCTTCAGCGAACAAGAATCCCACGCCGCTTATCTGCTTAAAAAGAACGACGTGAGTCGCCTTGACGTGGTCAACTATATCTCTCATGGCACCACGAAAGATGAAGGCGACGATCTACCCAGTAGTGACATGGGGGCTGATGAGGCCGGTGCGGAGCCGGGTGAAGATCGTTTGGAGAACTTCGCAACCAACCTCAATCAGCTCGCACGTGTTGGCGGTATTGATCCACTCATTGGTCGTGATAAAGAGCTCGAACGCACCATCCAGGTATTGTGTCGCCGTCGCAAGAATAACCCCCTGTTGGTTGGCGAAGCCGGGGTCGGTAAAACAGCGATTGCGGAAGGGCTCGCGTGGCGCATTGTTGAAGGGCAAGTGCCAGATGTGATCAAAGATTGCGTGATTTATTCGCTCGATATTGGCTCTTTGCTCGCGGGCACCAAATACCGTGGCGACTTTGAAAAGCGCTTTAAATCGATCTTAAAGCAACTCGAAAAAGAGGATCACGCGGTACTCTTTATCGATGAGATCCACACCATCATTGGCGCTGGTGCGGCGAGTGGTGGCCAGGTCGATGCCGCAAACTTGATTAAGCCGCTATTGAGTAGCGGAAAGTTACGCTGTATTGGCTCGACGACCTACCAAGAGTATGGTTCTATCTTCGAAAAAGAGCGGGCACTGGCGCGCCGTTTTCAGAAAATCGATGTGATTGAGCCCTCTATTGATGACACCACCAAGATTTTGATGGGTCTGAAGCCGAAATATGAGGCTCATCACGAAGTGCGTTACACCAACAAGGCGATTCGTGCCGCGGTCGAGCTGTCGGCAAAATACATTAATGAGCGTCATTTGCCAGATAAAGCGATCGATGTGATTGATGAGGCGGGGGCGCGGTGTCGTATGGCGCCAGCCAGCAAACGCAAGAAGACGGTCAATGTCCCTGACGTTGAGAGTATGATTGCGAAAATGGCCCGTATTCCTGAGAAGTCGATTTCGTCGTCCGATAAAGACGTGCTGCAATCACTGGATGACAAGCTCAAAATGCTGGTGTTTGGTCAAGATACTGCCATCACGGCGCTGTCTGAAGCGATCAAGCTGAGCCGCGCAGGCTTGGGCGATGATAACAAACCGGTCGGCTCGTTCTTGTTTGCCGGACCTACCGGGGTTGGTAAAACCGAGGTCACGGTACAATTGGCCCGCGCCATGGGTATTGAGCTGCAGCGCTTTGATATGTCGGAGTACATGGAGCGTCACACAGTGAGCCGCTTGATTGGCGCGCCCCCAGGCTATGTGGGGTACGATCAGGGTGGGTTGCTGACTGATGCGGTGATCAAGCACCCATACAGTGTGGTGCTGCTTGATGAAATCGAGAAAGCGCATCCAGACGTGTTTAACTTGCTCTTGCAAGTAATGGACAATGGCACCCTGACTGACAATAACGGGCGCAAAGCCGATTTCCGCAATGTCATCTTGGTGATGACCACTAACGCCGGCGTCGCCGAGACGGTGCGTAAGTCTATTGGCTTGATTCAGCAAGATCACAGTCATGATGCGATGTCGGAAATTAAGAAGGTGTTTTCGCCAGAGTTCCGTAACCGCTTGGACAACATCATTTGGTTTAACCACTTGGATGAACAGGTTATCTTGCAAGTGGTGGATAAGTTCATTGTTGAGCTACAAGCCCAACTGGACGCCAAAGGGGTGTCGCTTGAGGTGACGTCAGAGGCTAAGCGCTGGCTAGCGGAAGAGGGCTATGACAAGGCTATGGGCGCACGGCCGATGGGACGTGTTATCCAAGATAACTTGAAAAAGCCACTGGCTAACGAGCTGCTGTTTGGCTGTCTGGTTAACGGGGGGACAGTTCGTGTGGTATTGAAAGATAACCGATTGGACTTCCAATTCAGTGATCAAATGGAGCCGGCTTAATCGGTTCGAGAAAAAGCAAAACCCGGCATCGCTGCCGGGTTTTTTGATCGCGTTCGGAGGATTAACGCGAACGGAAAACGATGCGACCTTTGGACAAATCGTAAGGGGTCATTTCAACCGTGACTTTGTCGCCGGTCAGGATGCGGATGTAGTGCTTACGCATCTTGCCTGAAATGTGGGCAGTCACCACGTGACCGTTTTCTAGTTCTACACGGAACATAGTATTAGGCAACGTATCGAGTACGGTGCCTTGCATTTCAATTACGTCTTCTTTTGCCATTGAATCCTCTTAGGCCTCTTCTGGTAGCCAATTTTTTGACCGACAGATAATGCCTCTATTCTGAAAGTCTGTAAAGTTCGGGTGCGAATTTTACCCTGTTGGGGCGCTCCTTGCTAGAAAAAATAGCCACTATTGTGGAATAACCGGCCAGGTAAACGCCCGCCACTGCTGGTTGATAAAGCGTTGATGTGGATAATAGTCTGCTTTGTAGCGCATTGCTGAGCAGGCATCGATTTGATAGCCCAGATAGAGCCAAGGTAATCCGAGTGAGTTCGCCAGTTGTAGTTGTGCTTGAATACTGACGCGTCCGAGTGAGAAGCAGTGCTCTGGCTCGAAAAACGTATAAAGTGCACTTAACCCGTCGTCGACGACATCAGTTACGGCGATGGCAACCAGCGTAAGTTGGTGATGATCGCGTTGATACAAATGGATAAAGCGCGGGGATAACCAGTCACTACCGATAAAGTCGAGAAACGCTTGGCGCTTGGCAGGATACATATTGCCATCGGCATGGCGAGCGGCGATGTACCGTTGAAAGAGCGCAAACCAGTTAGCATCAAGCTGATCGCTCACTTTAACCTCTAGACGATTGAGCTGGCTTCGATGACGCTTTTGGCTTTTTGAGGGTTGATATTGGTTCACATCAATCCGAATCGCTTGGCAAGCCTGACATTGTGGGCAGTGCGGCCGGTAAATAAGGTTGCCACTACGACGAAAGCCAGCAGCTAATAGCGCGGCATATTTCTCGGGCGTGTGGTAATCCGCCGACATTACCACCGCCAGTTGCTCTTCCTGATCAGGCAAGTATTGGCAAGATGCTGCAGGCGTGACGCCAACTTGGATTCCCACACTCATTATGCTCTCCAATCTGCGATCTGCTGCGGTTGGCTGCTCTGGATAATGGGCTGGTCACGGTGTGCTTGCAACGCGGTGATAAACGCGTCTCGGGTCCAAGGTCTGGCACCCAAAGAGGCTAAATGTGGCGTCATCATTTGGCAGTCAATATAACGGCCACCCTGCTGCGCAAAATATTGACTGAATTGCCAAAGTGCAAATTTAGAGGCATTGGTGGCTTTGGAAAACATGGATTCACCACAGAATACGCGGCCCACGCAGACACCGTAAAGCCCGCCGACAAGCTGTGCGCCGTCCCACACCTCGACACTGTGAGCATCCCCTTGCTGATGAAGCTGGCAGTAGGCAACTTGCATCTCATCGGTAATCCAGGTCTGCTCAGGCCCACGAATGGCCGCACAGGTAGCAATCACCGTCTCGAATGCGCGATTGAGCGTGATGGTATACGCAGACTTTTTGGCGGCTTTACGCAAACTGCGACTGGCATGAAAATCAGAGGGCTTAATCACAGCCCGTTCACTTGGCGACCACCACAATAAAGGATCATCTTCGCCAAACCAGGGGAAAATACCACTGCGATAAGCCGACATTAGCCGCGCAGGTGATAGATCTCCCCCAATGGCGAGCAAGCCATCGGGGTGAGAGAGCGCTTCGCTCACGGGCGGAAAGCGAAAGTCATCTTGCGCTAAAGGCGGTAAAAAAAGGGTCATATCACACGCTCTCGTTACAAGCAGCTCATGAGTTGCGCATAGCGACCGTTACGTGCCAGCAAGTCTTGATGTGTGCCTTGCTCAATAATGCGGCCAGCATCCATTAAACACACAGTGTCCATATGTGCCAAACCAACCAATCGATGGGTAATGATCACCACGGTTTTATCCTGACAATGGTCTTGCAGTAAGGATAGGATCTCCGCCTCGGTTTGCACATCTAGGCCTTCGGTTGGCTCATCAAGTAACATAACCGGCGCAGGGTGCAAGAGGCCACGAGCAATCCCCAAGCGGCGGCGCTCGCCGCCTGAAAGCTGTCGTCCGCCATCGCCCAGCCACGCATCGAGTCCTTGACCCTCTAACAGTCCACCCAAGCCAACGCGCTGCAAGACAGTGGCGAGGGCATCGTCTGATGCCTCTGGGCAAGCCAGGGTGAGGTTGTCGCGCAGTGTGCCGTTGAACAGATCAACACTTTGCGTCACCACAGACATGGCGTCACGCAGCGCGGTTTCTTGCCATTGCGTGAGCGGCACCTCATCAAGGGTGATTTGACCTTGCGTGGGATCCCACGCCCGGGTAAGCAAGCTCAATAAGGTTGATTTGCCACATCCCGTTCTTCCTAACAGGGCGAGTGTTTGTCCTGGTGTGATGCGAAGAGAGATGTTTGAAACCGCGTCTTGTGCTGCGCCTGGGTACTGGTAACTGACATTATCAAAGCTAATATCGCCCACAGCAGGGCCAGTATGTCCTTGTGAGGGGAAGGGGACACTGGGCGCGCGCTCCGTGATCGCATTCAGTCGTTTCGCGGCGGTAAGCGTTTTGCCGAGGTATTGGAAGGCGGCAGTGATCGGCATCATCAACTCAAAACTGGCCATGGTCGTAAAGGCCACCATAGCAATCAGGGGGCCAGGCCTATGATCACCGACACCATCTGCCGCCAGCCAAATCATCGCCACCAGTGTTAGCCCTGTGGCCGCGACGAGCACAGCATTGGCTAATCCGGTGATGCGCGCCATATTGGCTTGTGCGTGCAGCATGGCTTGCTCGCTGTCATCGATGCGGGCGCGATAGCGATCACGTGCGCCAAATAAAGCCAGCTCGGCGTGGCCTTGTAACCAATCAAGCAGTGCGATGCGCGTGGCTGCATTTTGTTCCAACTGTGCACGGCCTTGATCATTACCCAAGCGATAAAAAAGGATCGGCAGCCCAATCAGTAACCCGAGCAAGATCAGTCCAAGCGCCATGCCAAGCATTGGGTCAAACCAACCTAGGAAGAAACTTACCGCCAGGATGCCCACGATACCAACCACCATCGGGCTGACTAGGCGTAGATAAACGTGGTCCATGGCATCGACATCGGCGACCATGCGATTAAGTAAGTCGCCATCACGCATATTCAGCCCTTGACCAGGAACTAATGGGGCGAGTTTACGAAAAAATGATACGCGTAAATCGGCCAATAGTTTGAAGGTGGCATTGTGGCTGACCACACGTTCAGCCCAACGGCCGAAGGTACGACCAATGGAAAAGCCACGCACACCGGCGGCGGGCAGCATGTAATTAAAGGTGGCAAGGCCCGCCAGGCCGGCGACAGCCGCAGCGGCAATAAACCAACCGGAGAGGGTGAGTAGGCCAATGGCGGCAAACAAGGTAGCAAACGCCAGCACCATACCTAGACTCAAACCGAACCAGTGGCGCTTATAGAGGCGGAGATAGGGCAGTAGTTCACGCATCGAGATTTCTCCTATCGGCGGAAGCCAGCATCTCAGCCAGCGGGCCGGTTTCAGCGAGAGTATGATAGGGGCCTTGTTGTACTAACTTTCCGTCCATCATCACCCAGACTTGGTCACTGTGGGCGAGCGAGTCTAAACGGTGCGACACCTGGACACAGGTCTTGGCTTGGGTTGCCCCACTCAAGGTTTCTAGCACGCGGTTTTCGCTATGTGCGTCTAGGCTTGCGGTTGGCTCATCCAGTACCCAGAGCGCACCATCTTGTAATAGCGCTCGCGCGACCGCAATACGCTGTGCTTGACCCACTGATAACCCGCCATTTCGGTCACCGACAGGATGCGCCAAGCCATCGGTCAGCCGCATCACGAACTCATCCACGTACGCTTGGGTCATCACTTGGTTGATGGTCTCAGGCGTTGCCTCAGGGTTAGCGAGGGCAATATTGTCGCGAATACTGCCATGGAAAAGTTGTGGGTTTTGCCCGACCCAGCTTATCGACTGACGCCAATGCGTTAAATCAAGTTCACTGCGTTCATAGCCATTAATGGTGAGGCTACCACGGTAGGGCAGAAAACCAAGCAGAGCGTTAAGAAGGCTAGATTTGCCCGCGCCACTGACGCCAACAAGCGCAACCTGTTCACCGGGTTGGATAGAAAAGCACATTGGCCCTGCCAATACGTGACCGTCGGGACTGAGTACCTCCAGGTCGTGCGCGATGATAGTGACGGTGGATAAATCAGGTGTGGCTTCACCTTGGGTGCCGGTATCTGGCTGGGCATCGAGAAATTCCACGATCGACTCGGCCGCCCCAATTGCTTGTGCCTTAGCGTGATAAAAGGTGCCGAGATCGCGCAATGGCTGATAAAACTCGGGGGCCAGCACTAAGACGAATAAACCGGTAAACAGCGAAATAGAGGCACCATAGTGACCAAAATCAAGCTCACCAATAAAGCTAAACCCAAAATAGACGGCGACAACGGCAATGGAAATGGCGGTGAAAAATTCCAGCACGGCCGATGATAAAAAGGCCAGGCGCAGCACTTCCATTGTTCGTTGGCGAAATGTGTGTGATGCGAGATGAAGCTGCTCGGCCTCCGCTTCAACGCGATTAAACAGCTTGAGAGTGGGCAGTCCACGTAAGCGGTCGTAGAAGTAACCGGATAAACGTTGTAGTGCCTTAAAGTTTTTCCGGTTGGCATCAGCGGCTTTAATGCCAACTAAGGCCATGAAAAAGGGGACCAGCGGCGCGGTGACTAAAAAGATCACGCCCGACGCCCAATTTATTGGGAAAACGGCAACCAAGATCACCAAGGGGATCAGCACGGCGATGGCCATTTGCGGCAAATAACGGGCAAAAAAGTCTTGTAACTCTTCTACTTGCTCTAAAATCAGGCTCGCCCAGCTACCTGCTGGGCGTCCTTGAATGCTCACCGGCCCCAACGCCTCGAGGCGATTCAGGATTAAATGACGAATATGTTGGCGAATCACTTCACCACAGCGGTAGCCCGTTTGCTCTTTGGCCCAGCTGCATGCTGCACGTGCTAATACGACGCCAGCTAACGCCAGAAAACTGGGGAGTAGGGTGAATTTATCCGTTTGTTCAATAATCAATTGGTGCAGCAGGTGGGCGAGAAGTGCTGCTTGGGCAATCAAAAGCACACCGGAGAGGAGTGCAATACTAATCGTCGCAACTAACCAGGGTTTGGCTAACGTGCTCTGCGACTTGAGCCATTGGGTTAGCGCCCGCTGTTTAGATTTATCCATATCGTCTTATTGTTTTATGAGAGCCTACAAATAGGCTGGGCAGGCCACCGAATGGCGGCCTGCATGAGAGCGTGGGCTTACTGATTATTCGCCAAGGCGTCGAGATAGCGCTCGGCATCTAATGCGGCCATACAGCCGGTGCCTGCAGAGGTTATCGCTTGGCGATAAACATGATCCATCACATCACCGGCAGCAAACACACCTTCAACGCTGGTTTGAGTGGCATTGCCATTGAGGCCCGACTCGACCTTGATGTAGCCATTTTCCATCTCTAATTGACCCGCAAAAATATCGGTATTAGGTTTATGGCCAATTGCAACAAACACACCCATCACATCCAGTGTTTCGGTTTCATCACTTTGGGTGTCTTTCAAGCGTGCTTGGGTCACACCCATTTCATCGCCTAGTACTTCATCGAGCACGCGATTAGTGTGTAGCACGATATTACCGTTCTTCACTTTATCCATCATGCGGTCAACGAGGATTTTCTCGGCACGGAAGGTGTCGCGACGATGAACAACATGCACTTCTGAGGCAATATTTGATAGGTACAAGGCCTCTTCGACCGCGGTGTTACCACCCCCGATCACCGCGACTTTTTGGTTGCGATAGAAAAACCCATCACAGGTGGCGCAGGCTGAGACACCGCGTCCTTTAAAGGCTTCTTCAGATGGAAGGCCAAGATATTGCGCAGAGGCACCGGTAGAGATAACCAATGCATCACAGCTGAACTCACCATTATCGCCTTTTAAGCGGAACGGACGAGCGGATAAGTCCACTTCGTTAATGTGATCAAAGATAATCTCAGTCTCGAACTTTTCCGCATGGGCTTTCATACGATCCATCAAGGCCGGTCCTGTCAGTCCCTCAGGATCGCCAGGCCAGTTTTCAACATCCGTGGTGGTGGTCAGCTGGCCACCTTGTTGCATTCCGGTCACCATCACGGGGTTTAAGTTAGCGCGCGCGGCGTAAACAGCGGCGGTATAGCCAGCCGGGCCTGAACCCAGGATCAACAGGTTCGCATGCTTAATGTTACTCATTCACGTCTCCGAGCAGGAAAAGAGGTTCGTTTTTTGAATGGACTGATTGTAGGTAAATTAGAAAGGTAAAGAAAGGGCACCGTGATGGTGCCCTCGATTTCTATGATTGGTGTGGCCGATTAATGCGCGGCCTTTAGTGCGTCCATGGCATCAACATACGGCAACTCAAAGCCTTCTGCGACCTCTTTGATGGTCACTTGACCGCCAATCACATTCAGACCGTTGCGTAGGTGCGCATCTTCTACCAAGGCATCGCGATAGCCTTTATTCGCCAGTTTGACGATATATGGCAGCGTGGCGTTGTTCAGTGCGACGGTAGACGTGCGGGCCACCGCGCCAGGCATGTTGGCGACACAGTAGTGAACGACATCATCGACGATATAGGTGGGATCCGCATGAGTGGTCGCGTGTGAGGTCGCGAAACAGCCGCCTTGATCAATAGCCACATCCACAACCGCTGCGCCGGGCTTCATACGCTTAATGTGGTCTTCGTTAACCAGTTTGGGGGCGGCCGCACCTGGGATCAGTACCGCACCGACAACCAGATCGGCGTTCAATACGTGCTGCTCTAAGGTTTCTTCTGTGGAGTAGACCACTTTGGCACGTCCTTGGAACTCTTCATCGAGGCGACGTAAGGTATCGACATTTTTGTCGAGAATCGTGACGTCAGCACGCAGACCAACGGCCATACGAGCGGCGTTCGAGCCGACGACACCACCGCCGAGTACCACGATTTTCGCAGGCTCAACCCCGGGCACACCGCTGAGCAACATGCCCGAACCGCCGTGTGATTTTTCTAGCGCTTGTGCACCTGCTTGAATAGACATGCGGCCGGCGACCTCAGACATAGGCGCAAGGAGTGGCAATCGACCTTTAGAATCTGTTACCGTTTCGTAGGCAATACAGATGGCTTTACTTTTAATTAAGTCTTCTGTTTGCGGAAAATCTGGTGCAAGATGCAAATAGGTGAACAAAATCTGTCCTTCGCGGAGCATCGCACGCTCAACGGCTTGTGGCTCTTTTACCTTGACGATCATTTCTGCTTTCGCAAAAACGTCAGCAGCAGTGGGAAGGATAGACGCGCCGGCGGCTTTATAGTCGTCGTCAGAGAATCCAATACCATTACCTGCGTTGGTCTCGATGTAAACAGAGTGGCCGTGAGAAATAAGCTCGCGAACACTCGCGGGTACCATACCAACGCGGTACTCATGGTTTTTGATTTCTTTTGGAACGCCAATGATCATGCTGTCACCTCGTGTTTATTCAGTGTTATCGGCTGGCTTTTTATTGATATTGTCAATTTTCAGGCTAGTATAAAGGCAATAAACCAGTATTTGATGCTAAAGATCATTTAGATGTTATTTAATTTGGTATATCTTTTTGCAAGGAAGTAACAAGGTGGAATAAAAAATGGTAGATACCAAAAAAAAGCCCTCCAAGGAATTGGACCGCATTGACCGCAACATCCTGAACGAGCTTCAAAAGGATGGGCGAGTCTCTAACGTTGAGTTATCAAAACGTGTTGGTCTTTCTCCTACCCCCTGTCTAGAACGTGTACGACGTCTTGAACGTCAAGGTTATATCCTTGGCTATACAGCACTGCTTAACCCCCAGTATTTGGATGCATCACTGTTGGTGTTTGTCGAAATCACACTCAACCGCGGTGCGCCTGATGTGTTCGAGCAATTTAATAAAGCCGTGCAAACGCTTGAGGATATTCAAGAGTGCTCGTTAGTGTCAGGGGATTTTGACTACCTGCTTAAAACACGAGTAGCGGATATGTCAGCTTATCGCAAGTTATTGGGTGAAACCTTGCTGCGTTTACCCGGTGTGAATGACACTCGCACGTATGTGGTGATGGAAGAGGTGAAACAGAGTAATCATCTGGTTATCCATACCCGTTAGCCAGGTGATAAAATGGGGTGCGACGCACCACTTGTCGAGACTGAAGCCGAGCGTCATGCTCGGCTTATTTTTTGTGCGGATAGCACAAGATTGTGTGATATCTCGGTAAAGATTTGGCGTAGGCAGGCATCATGCCTGCCCTCACGGCATGAATGTGATAAAGTCAGGGCAACATAAGCAAGCCTCAGAGTAGGATGAGGAATGCGGTTCACGAACAGTATTAAACAGGTGATGATGGAGTTTTCTTTACGTCGGGAGCCCAAAGCGGCTCGTGCTAAAGCGCGTTTAGATGGCGTTCAGCGATTAAAAGAGTGTGGGTTTATTTTGGTACTCGCGGCAGCCGTGTTCACCATGGTCGCCCTATTGTCTTTTAATCCGGCCGACCCATCCTGGTCGCAAACCGCTTGGCATGGTGATGTCCACAATGCAGCAGGTGCCATGGGCGCGTGGCTCGCCGATAGTCTCTTCTTTTCGTTTGGTATCTTAGCGTATCCGCTGCCACCAGCGGCGATTCTCGGGGGGTGGGTGTTCTTGCGTCGCCGCAGCGACGATGAACCCATCAATTATACCATTATCGGCGCGCGTATCTTGGGACTGTTTATCCTGTTTTTAACCAGCTGTTCGTTGGCCGATTTGAATTTTGACGATTTTTGGCATTTTTCCTCTGGTGGTGTAATGGGGGATGTCACCAACAGTTTGGCGCTGCCGCTATTTAACGTATTAGGGACGACCTTGGTGATGCTGTTTGGCTGGGCGGCCGGCTTTACGCTCTTTACAGGCATTTCTTGGTTGACCATTGTTGATAATCTCGGTGCCATGACACTAAAAGGCGTCACCTGGGCGGTCAATCGGATTCGCGGTGACGCGCCTACCGAGTTAGGCGTTCCAGACACCGACACACAGAGCACCGCAGCCAATGCGTCTGAGCGGATGGAACTTAGTGACCTACGCCGCCTGACGCCGTCAGCGCCGGAGAAGGCGGAGAATTCCGCCAACGATGAGCAGGCACAGAACAAGGCAGCGTCGCCTATTATCTTTGGTGGACAAGCGCGTTCGGCAACAGACTCGGATGTTGCTGACGATCAGGGCGCTACCGATAGCGATGATGCGCAACCCGAGGAACCGTCATTGGGGCAGTGGCACCTTGCTATCGAGCACGAGGAGGAGCATGAAGAAGCTGCGCCTGTATTGTCTTCGCGCGTTGAGGTGGACACGCCACATCTTGATACTGGAACTGCTCCCTCTATTGAAACGGGCCAAGAGACACCATCTGATGATCTGCACAGTGCACCAATCGCACCGAGTCAGCATCACGCCGACACAACTTATGGCAATCAAGATGGGCTGTCCGAGCTTGAGCGTACAGAACAAGCGAGCAGTGGCGCGGATGAGGATGACGACCCGTTTCAGGAAACCATTCGCCAAGCGCAAAAAAATCAGCAGCAGGCGGCTGGACTGGATCACCCGTTCTTAGTCAAAGATGAGCCGGATTTACCTACGCCGACAGAACCTTTCCCGACCCTCGATCTGCTTGACCCCGCTCGCCATACTGCAGAGCAGGCGACACGTGAAGAGCTTGAGAAGATTGCCCGCTTGGTTGAAGCACGGTTAGAAGATTTTAAAGTCCAGGCGCGCGTAGTGGGCGTATATCCAGGCCCGGTGATCACCCGTTTTGAGCTCGATCTTGCGCCTGGGGTTAAAGTCTCGCGCATTTCTGGCTTATCCAAAGACTTGGCGCGTGCTTTGTCGACCACGGCAGTGCGTGTGGTCGAAGTGATCCCAGGGAAACCCTACATTGGCCTTGAGCTTCCCAATGAGCACCGGGAGACGGTGTTTATGTCCGAAGTGATTGGAAGCGAACGTTTTAAGAATAGCCACTCGCCTATTTCGGTGGTGCTGGGGAATGATATCGCGGGTGAAGCGATTATCACTGATTTGGGGAAGGCACCACATATGCTGGTGGCCGGTACCACAGGCTCGGGTAAGTCGGTGGGCGTGAACGTCATGCTGGTGAGCATGTTGTATAAAGCCTCACCCGAGGACGTGCGCTTTATCATGATTGACCCTAAAATGCTCGAACTATCGGTATACGAGGGGATCCCACACCTGTTGACTGAGGTGGTGACTGACATGAAAGATGCGGGGAATGCGCTGCGTTGGTGTGTGGGTGAGATGGAACGTCGTTACAAGCTGATGTCGGCGCTTGGAGTACGGAACCTAAAAGGCTTTAACGAAAAAGTAAAAGCCGCGGAAGCCGCCAATAACCCTATTCCCGATCCGCTTTGGAAGCCAGGTGACTCGATGGATGAGTCAGCGCCTAAACTTGAGAAATTACCGTATATTGTGGTGGTCGTGGATGAATTCTCCGATCTGATGATGGTGGTGGGCAAAAAAGTGGAAGAACTGATTGCGCGACTAGCACAAAAAGCGCGGGCAGCGGGGATTCATCTAGTGCTTGCCACTCAGCGTCCGTCCGTTGATGTGATTACAGGCTTAATCAAAGCCAACATTCCAACGCGGATGGCGTTTACGGTGTCTACTAAGACAGATTCACGCACCATTCTTGACCAAGGTGGCGCAGAGTCATTGTTAGGAATGGGTGATATGCTCTTTATGCCTAATGGCTCTAACCACCCCATCCGTGTACATGGTGCTTTTGTCAGTGATGAAGAAGTGCATCGTGTGGTGAATAACTGGAAAGCACGTGGTAAGCCACAGTACCTAGACGAAATAACCAAAGGGGATCAAGGCTCCGATAGCTTGTTACCGGGTGAGGCGCCTTCAGGCGGAGAGGGTGAGGAGCTGGACCAGCTTTTTGACCAAGTGGTTGAATTTGTCACCGAAAGCCGCCGAGGCTCTGTCTCTGGCGTCCAGCGACGATTTAAAATTGGCTACAACCGGGCAGCGCGGATCGTGGAACAACTGGAAGCACATGGTGTCGTAAGCTCACCAGGCCATAACGGTAATCGCGAAGTCATCGCGCCACCGCCACCCAAAGATTGATCGAATGGAAGGTTTCATGACTCGACTCTCTGCTATCCGCCACCTAATGGTGGTGATATCGCTATTTTTTGCATTATCGGTGCAGGCGAAAACGCCGGCGCAACAACACCTGATGGAACGCTTGAGTCAGGTTGACGCATTCAGTGTGCAGTTTTCGCAAACAGTGCACAGCCCAGAAGGGGAGGTGATTCATCAAGCAAAAGGACGGCTCGCCATTGAGCGGCCAAATTTGTTTAACTGGACCACAACCTCACCCGACGAAACCATCATGATTTCCGATGGCGAGACGCTCTGGTACTACAGCCCCTTTGTTGAGCAAGTGACGGCGATGTGGCTGGAGGATGCCACGGCACAAACGCCGTTTGTATTGCTCACGCGCAATCAGCCCAGTGATTGGCAGGCTTATCAAATCACCCAAGAGGCTGACACCTTTACCTTAACGCCAAAAACCACAGGCACCATTGGCGAATTTGAGGTCACGGTGAAGCCGGATGGTACCTTGACCGGTTTTACCGTGGTTGAGCAAGATGGGCAACAGAGCCAGTTTACGCTGAGCCAGTTTAGTCGACAAACACCGGCGTCGGACCTGTTTTCGTTTACGCCACCCGACTCAGTGATGGTCGACGATCAGCGCCAACCAAGATAATTGCCTCGGAGGTGACTGTGGCGACCTTACCGCTTGACTTTGCAGACGATTTTCGCCCACTGGCCGCACGTATGCGGCCCCTCACGCTTGACCAGTACATCGGGCAGCGCCATCTTCTCGCCGAGGGTAAACCGCTTCGCCGGGCGATTGAATCGGGCTCCCTCCATTCGATGATTTTCTGGGGGCCTCCGGGGACCGGTAAAACCACGCTCGCCGATATTGCCGCGCGCCAAGCCAACGCAGAGCTGGAACAGATCTCGGCCGTGACATCTGGCGTCAAAGAGATCCGAGAGGCGATTGGGCGCGCAGAGCAAAACAAGCAAGCCGGCATTCGTACTGTTTTGTTTGTCGATGAAGTGCACCGCTTTAACAAAAGCCAGCAAGATGCGTTTTTACCCCATGTGGAAGCGGGGACGGTGACGTTTATTGGTGCCACCACGGAAAACCCCTCATTTGAGCTTAATAACGCTCTGCTATCGCGCGCCCGTGTGTACCGCCTAACCAGCCTTGATGAGAGCGATTTGGAAGCGGTGATTGATCAAGCACTCGCCGACGCGCAGCGAGGGCTCGGTAAGCAGTCTTTAGCCTTTGATAACGGCGTGAAAGCAGCATTAACGGCAGCATGCAGTGGTGATGCACGTATGGCGTTAAACCTATTGGAAATGTTGGCAGACATGGCCGATGGCCAAATCACGATGTCGATGCTTAAAGACGTGGCTGGCGAAAAAGTGGCGCAATTCGATAAACAAGGTGATGCGTGGTATGACTTGATTTCTGCGTTTCACAAATCGGTGCGCGGCTCGAGCCCCGACGGAGCATTGTATTGGTACGCACGGATTGTCAGTGCAGGGGGCGATCCGCTCTATGTCGCCAGGCGACTACTTGCGATCGCTTCAGAGGATGTCGGTAATGCCGATCCGCGCGCGATGCAGGTCGCGCTTAACGCCTGGGACTGCTTTACCCGCGTAGGGCCGGCAGAGGGTGAGCGCGCCATTGCTCAAGCCGCGGTGTATTTGGCCAGTGCGCCTAAAAGTAACGCGGTTTATACCGCGTGGAAACAAGCCTTGCGTGATGCTAAAGACACCGCGAATGCGCCTGTTCCTATGCACCTTCGTAATGCACCAACGGCATTGATGGAGCAAATGGGACACGGAGACGGCTATCGCTATGCCCACGATGAGCCCAATGCCTATGCCGCGGGAGAGCGCTATCTCCCCCCGGAGCTTGGCGAGGCGAGTTACTATCAGCCCGTCAATCGTGGGCTAGAAATTAAAATCGCCGAAAAGCTCGCCTTTCTCGCAGAGCAGGATATAAAAAGCCCGCAAAAGCGCTAGGCAAGTTTACCCTTTTTGGGTAAGGTTTAACTTCGTCAATTTACAGTCAATAACCCGAAAGCACAGGATTAGCATGCTGGATTCCAAATTACTTCGAACTGAGCTGGAACAAACCGCTCAACAACTCGCTCGTCGTGGCTTTACGCTTGATGTTGACGCTATGCGTGAACTCGAGGAACAACGTAAGGCGCTGCAAATTCGCACCGAACAACTGCAAGCAGAGCGTAATTCCCGATCGAAGTCCATTGGCCAGGCTAAAGCAAAGGGTGAAGACATCGCACCATTGCTCGAAGAAGTGGCAAACCTGGGTGATGAATTGGATGCGGCGAAAACAGAGCTCGCGGCGCTCCAGCAAAAAGTGAATGATGTCGTGATGGGCGTGCCTAACTTACCGGCCGAAGAAGTGCCTAGTGGCAAAGACGAGTCTGAAAACCAGGAAATTTCGCGCTGGGGCGAGCCCCGTCAATTTGAGTTCGAGGTTAAAGATCACGTCGACCTCGGCGAACTCACCGGTGGTCTTGATTTTGCCAGTGCGGTGAAACTGTCAGGCTCTCGCTTTATCGTGATGAAAGGGCAAATGGCGCGTATGCATCGTGCGCTCACGCAATTTATGCTCGACTTGCACACCAACGAGCACGGTTACACCGAAATGTACGTACCGTATCTGGTTAATGCGGACAGCCTCTATGGCACCGGTCAGCTGCCTAAATTTGGTGAAGATTTGTTCCATACCCAGCCGGCGACGGAAGAAGGGATTGGCATGTCTTTGATCCCAACCGCGGAAGTGCCGCTGACCAACATGGTACGTGATGAAATCATCGATGAAGCGGATCTTCCGCTGTGCATGACCGCACACACACCTTGCTTCCGCTCAGAAGCAGGTTCATACGGGCGTGATACGCGCGGCCTTATCCGTATGCACCAGTTCGATAAAGTTGAGTTGGTGAAGGTGGTTAAGCCAGAAGACTCAATGGAAGCTCTGGAGTCATTGACTGCGGATGCAGAAAAAGTATTGCAGTTGCTAAACCTGCCATATCGTAAGATGTTGCTCTGCACCGGCGACATGGGCTTTGGTGCGGCGAAAACCTACGATCTAGAAGTCTGGTTGCCCGCGCAAAACACTTATCGTGAGATTTCATCGTGCTCAAACACCATGGACTTCCAAGCTCGCCGTATGCAGGCACGTTTCCGTCGTAAAGGTGAGAAAAAACCTGAACTGTTGCACACCTTGAATGGTTCGGGCTTGGCGGTAGGCCGTACCTTGGTGGCTATTTTGGAAAACTACCAACAAGCGGATGGCCGTATTGAGATCCCTGAAGCACTTCGCCCCTATATGGGCGGGCAAACCCATATTGGGTAAGTGCCATCATGATGCTATCAAGCCGGCCTTGCGCCGGCTTTTTAATGGCTTAGAGGTTGATCATTGATGGTGTGAGTCATTGATGGGTGACAGCGTATTGAAAATATCATCCTTTGGTGCAGGAAAGCGCGCGAGCAGCGTCGCCAGAAAGGTATCGAGGGCATCAAGCATCACGGCGTTGACTTGCTGTGCCACCGCCAGGCGGCGATTGAGTGACAAGGTGTGTACATTATCAAGCTGTGAGATAACCTGATTAACCTTATTGGTGAATGCATCGCCCAATTCAAGGTCGCGCAGTTGTGCTAAGCGCTTGATGAGTATTTGTTGTTGTAAGCTTAGGGACTGGTGCGCATTGGGCGTTGCGTTCTCCAGTTGTATTGACGCGTAGGAAAAGCGTTGGCGAGCTTGAAGTAGCTCTAACACGGCATACCAAATTTGTTGGTAAGACGAGAGCGTGTGGTCATCACCACAGGCAATTAACACCGGCGGGATGGCTTCATCCACCAAGTACGCTAGGTGCTGCAAGGCGCGGTTTTTCATCTTGGCCTGGGTCACATCATCATATTGTGGCAAGGCGTGAAGGTGATGGAAAAAAAGCCGATACATTGGCTTTTGCGCATGGGGTGCCAAGTGGTGTAACTGACGTGTTTGATCCAGCAATCGTTGATAGTCATACGGATCGACGCGCGGTTGGGTGGCGAGGTAACCCGCATGCTGGAGCAAAGCTCGTAACTCATGCAGTTGATGCAATCGCCAATCCGGTCGTTGACGATACACGATGACCGCCACCACGCTAGCAATCGTGAGCACCAGTATTCCTATCATCACTAACCATCCCATATGCTCTCCTTGCTATGGCTCGCGTGTCTCTCTGAAGGAGCATGAAGCATGCCAAAATTGAGAGGTTAATCACGCCTTGTATGGCCTTGATCGGGGTCTGATGGTGGGCGTTTTACGCACCGTGTTAGGGAGTGGTTGCCCTCTTGTAGTGCAGGGAGGCGGAGGATTGGCACCTATTGGGCAAAAAAAGAGCCCGGCTGGGCTCTTTATTCTCTGCTTGTGCAAATTGACGAGGCAGCAAGGTTACATGACCCGCATACCTGGCTGGGCACCCTCATGAGGCTCTAAGATCCAAATCTCTTTTCCGCCAGGGCCGGCTGCTAAAATCATGCCTTCTGACATGCCAAACTTCATCTTTCTTGGTTTTAGATTGGCGACCATCACAGTGTGCTTGCCCACCAGATCTTCCGGTTTGTAGGCCGATTTGATCCCAGCGAAAACCTGACGTGTTTCACCGCCAATATCGAGCTTGAATTTGAGCAGTTTATCCGCTTTTGGCACGGCTTCGCACTCAAGGATCTTGGCGATACGGAGATCCACTTTAGCAAAGTCACCAAATTCAATTTCATCCGCGAGAGGATCATCAGCCAAAGGCCCTTGCGCTTTGGCTTTTTCCGCCTCTTCGGTCGCAACATCTTCTTTGCTATCAGCAATCATGGCATCGACGGCTTTCGGATCAATCCGGTTAAATAACGCCTTGAACTTGGTGATCTGATGGCCAGTGAGTGGAGTGGCAATGCTTTCCCACGTGAGGGTATCGTTTAAAAAGCCTTCCGCCCGTTCGGCCAGTTTTGGCATCACGGGTTTTAGATAAGTCATCAACACTCGGAATAAGTTAATACCCACTGAGCAAATAGCCTGTAGCTCAGCCTCTTTTCCTTCCTCTTTGGCGATGACCCAAGGGGCTTTCTCATCGACGTACTGGTTGGCCTTATCGGCCAGCGCAATGATCTCACGAATGGCGCGATTGAATTCACGGGCCTCATAGAGCTCGCCAATGTGCTCGGCTTTATCGATAAAGGATTGATATAGCTCAGGCTCAGAGCAAACCGTTGATAGCTGACCGTCAAAGCGTTTGCTGATGAAACCCGCGTTGCGAGAGGCTAGGTTGACCACTTTGTTGACGATGTCGGTATTCACGCGCTGAATAAAGTCATCCAAGCTTAAATCGAGATCATCAATACGGCTGTTGAGTTTGGCGGCGTAGTAGTAACGCAGGCACTCAGGGTCAAGGTGCTTTAAGTAAGTGCTTGCTTTAATGAATGTCCCTTTCGACTTGGACATTTTCGCGCCGTTGACGGTGACATAACCGTGCACAAAGACGTTGTTTGGCTTGCGGAAACCGGCACCGTCGAGCATGGCGGGCCAGAACAAACTATGGAAATAAACAATGTCTTTGCCAATAAAGTGATAAAGCTCGGCATCGCTGTTGGCTTTCCAATACTCATCAAAGTCGATGTCGCCGCGCTTGTCACAGTAGTTTTTAAATGACCCCATATAACCAATTGGCGCATCGAGCCAAACGTAGAAAAACTTGCCAGGTTGATCAGGGATCTCGAAACCAAAGTAGGGCGCATCGCGGGAAATATCCCACTGCTGCAGGCCGGTTTCAAACCACTCATTCATCTTGTTAGCAATCTCACTTTGCAGTGAGCCGGATTTCGTCCACTCATTGAGCATTTGTTCAAATTGTGGCAAATCGAAGAAGAAGTGCTCAGAGTCACGCATCACGGGCGTCGCGCCGCTCACCGCTGAACGAGGGTTAATCAGCTCTGCCGGGGTATAGGTTTCACCACAGTTATCACAGTTGTCACCGTACTGATCGTCGGCGTGACATTTTGGACACTCGCCTTTGACAAAGCGATCCGGTAAGAACATTTCTTTTTCCGGATCAAACAGTTGAGAAATAGTTCGACTGGTGATGTAACCGTTATCGCGTAGCTGGGTATAGATAAACGAGGCGAGTTCGCGGTTTTCATCACTGTGGGTGCTGTGGTAATTATCGAAGCTGATATCAAAGCCATCAAAGTCGGCTTGGTGCTCTTGTTGCACGCCAGCGATCATGGCTTCTGGCTCGACACCCATTTGCTGTGCTTTCAACATAATGGGGGTACCGTGGGCATCGTCGGCACAAATAAAGTGAGTCGTGTTGCCACGTAGGCGCTGATAGCGCACCCATACATCTGCTTGAATATGCTCGAGCATGTGGCCCAAATGAATCGAGCCGTTCGCATAAGGCAGCGCACAGGTCACCAGAATTTTCCGTGGGGTTGCAGCCATAATCTTGTTTGTTCGCTCTTATGATATGAATGGAATGATTGCGGAAATCTTACCTGATACGATATGCCTTGCCTAGTGCAGGCCGTGAGTGAGGCGGTTTATCCGTTAAACGTTGCCAATCCGGCCTAATATATTTTAATCAATGGGATGGTGATGCATGTTATTTGGTTCTAAAAAGAAAAAAGCACAAAAACAAAAACAAAAACAAGACACGGCCGCCCCGCTGACCAATGTGGACGACGCAGTGAGTCTATTGAATCAGTTTTCACACTCGCGCTTGGTGGAGCAGTGGGCAAGCCAACCACAGTGGGTGAGCGCGAGTGGAGACGGCTTTAAGGTGACATTCCCATTTGCAGCGGCGTCAGTGATGCAGGCGCTCGATGAGTGGCTCAGTGCCCAGTCGACGTCATTGGCGCAGCAGTTTCAACTGACACAGAGAGTGGCGCCGATAAAAAGTGGTGACAAAGCGCCCGTCAAAGGGGTGAAAAACCTGTTAGTGGTGAGTTCGGCCAAAGGCGGCGTGGGTAAATCGACGACGGCGGTCAATTTGGCACTGGCCCTGCACGCCGAAGGGGCATCAGTGGGCATTGTCGATGCGGATGTGTATGGCCCATCGCTGCCGATAATGCTCGGCGCTAAAGACAGCGAGCCACAAACCCATGATGGCAAACTGATGGAGCCTGTGAGGCGTCACGGCATCGCCTCTAATTCAATTGGTTACCTGGTGCCCGCCGATAACGCCACCGTTTGGCGTGGGCCGATGGCATCGAAAGCCTTTGCTCAATTGATCAATGAAACCCGCTGGCCTGAACTTGATTATTTGGTGGTTGATATGCCGCCAGGCACGGGCGACATTCAGCTTAGTTTGGCGCAACAGTTTCCGGTGACGGGGGCGATGGTGGTCACCACACCACAGGATCTCGCACTGGCTGATGCGATTAAAGGCGTGGCGATGTTTGAGAAAGTACAGGTGCCGGTTCTCGGGGTAATAGAAAACATGAGCTACCATATTTGTTCGCAATGCGGCCATCATGAAGCGATTTTCGGTACCGGTGGTGCGGCGAAAATGGCCCGTGAACAGGGGGTACCGGTCTTGGCACAAGTACCGCTTCATGTCGCCATTCGTGAGGACATAGACGCAGGCACACCGAGTATGGTGGCGCGCCCCGACAGTGAGCACGCTGCGGTTTATCGCCAAATGGCAGCCACCGTCGCCAGTCAGCTTTACTGGCAAGGGGAAACGCGCCCTGAACAAATAAGCGTACAAACGGTGTCGCCCTGATTGAGCAACGGGCAGCTGTAGCAGGCTTAAAGCGACGGATGCGTCAGGGAAGCGTGATTTTCTCTGGCGCCAGCGGCTTCAACTCCCTATAATCAGGCGGTTTATGTAGATTCCGCCAAGCTTCCTCTGGGTATTCATATTATGAGTGACAACAACCACCAATGCGTTATTATCGGCATAGCAGGTGCCTCTGCTTCCGGTAAAAGCCTGATCGCTAGCACGATTTATAAGGAATTAAAGGAAAAAGTCGGCGATCATCAAATCGGCGTGATCACGGAAGACAGATATTACCGCGATCAAAGCCATCTCAGCATGGAAGAGCGCGTACAAACCAACTATGACCATCCACAAGCGCTAGACCATAACTTGCTTTGCGAGCACTTAGAAAGCCTCGCGGCCGGTCAGTCTGTCGATGTGCCTGTGTACAGCTACTCAGAGCATACCCGTATGGATGAAACCACCACCATGACGCCCAAAAAGGTGATCATTTTGGAAGGGATCCTGTTACTGACCGACCCACGTCTGCGCAATCTTATCCATGCCAGCGTCTTTATGGATACCCCCCTTGATATTTGCTTGTTGCGTCGCATGAAACGTGATGTGGCTGAACGCGGCCGCACCATGGACTCTGTGATGGAGCAATATCAGAAGACGGTCCGCCCTATGTTTATGCAGTTTATTGAGCCGTCAAAGCAATATGCCGACATTATCGTGCCACGCGGGGGGAAAAACCGCATTGCGATTGATGTATTAAAAGCGCATATCGCGCGATTACTGAAAGCCTGATTGACTTATGATGGCTTAACGGATCACCACTCCCTGCTTTTGTATGCAGAGGACAACGAGCTAAGTGAATGCGGTGCGCAGTGTATCGCTCCATGTATTAACCGTGAGGACTATCCGATGCGACTATGCGACAGGCATATCAAAGAACACCTTGATGATGGCCGCATCAAAATTGAGCCGCGTCCGGCAGAGGCGTCGATTTCTGGTGTGACGGCGGATGTGACATTGGGCAATCAATTCCGTGTCTTTAATGATCACGGCGCGGCATTTATCGATCTATCTGGCCCGAAAGAAGAGGTCAATGCCCAGCTTGAACGTGTGATGAGTGATGAAATTGAGATTGCTGATGGTGAGGCATTTTATCTTCACCCAGGCCAGCTCGCGCTCGCTGTCACGCATGAAGCGGTGACCCTACCGGACGATATCGTCGGCTGGCTTGATGGCCGTTCGTCGTTGGCACGTTTAGGGCTGATGGTGCATGTGACCGCGCACCGGATTGACCCGGGCTGGTCGGGCCGTATTGTCCTCGAGTTCTATAACAATGGTCGTTTGCCTTTGGCGCTACGACCCGGTATGCCGATTGGTGCGTTAAGTTTTGAGCCTATGTCGGGCGCGGCTGATAAGCCGTATAACAAACGCGACAACGCAAAATACAAAAATCAGCAAGGGGCCGTCGCCTCTCGCATTAGTCAAGACAAGGTTTAACGATTGCAATGCGCCTACGGGCGCATTTTTTCTAACGGGGAACCCGATCGTGAAATCATGGTCGATAAGGCGAGTATCTCTCGCGAGTGGTATCGCCTGTTATGCACAAGGAGCATCTTGCAATGATAAAAAAAATCGCCCTTACTCTTGTTGTTTTGGTGGTGGTTGTCATCGGTGGCATCGCCGCTGTGCTCGCGACTATTAACCCTAACCAGTTTAAGCCATTGTTGGTCGAGCAAGTTAAAAAGCAGACAGGCTATGACATGGTCATCGGTGGCGACATTGCTTGGCAGTTTTGGCCAAGTTTGGGGTTTTCAGTCGAGGATGTCGCGATAAAAAATCGCCCTGGCTTTGATGAACCCGATCTGATGCGCTTATCTCAAGCACGCCTGTCTGTCGATGTGTTGCCTTTGATGTCGCAAACCTTGCAGGTCGGCGAAATAATATTGCAAGACCCTCATGTTTTTATTCAAACCCTGAGTAATGGGGAGAGCAACCTCACCACGACATCACAGACCGCAGCGCCTCAAACAGAGCCGACACCAGAATCAGACTCATCCTCTGAGACGACGAGCACCGAGGCAAAGACGTGGAATGTATCGTTACAAGGGCTCAGTGTGGCTAACGCGAGTGTGGTCGTCAAAGATGATCAAGCGGGCACCATGACGGCGCTGCGCGATGTGGATCTTGAGGTGGGCAATCTGGCGACGGATGTGTGGACGCCGCTATCACTGTCGTTGCGCGGCGAGCAAAATGACGCCCGCTTTGCGGTGGAAGGTCAAGGCGAGTTGAAATTGGCCAGTGACGTGATACAAAGCCAGTTGCGCAAACTGGCGTTGACGCTTTCGGCAGAGCAAGGTGATATGGTGATTGAACAAGCCAATATTACCCTTGATAGTTTTTCGCTGGGCGAGACAGCGAAATTAGGCTTCAATGTGAATGCGCAAACGGCTGACATCGACATTGAAAGCTCAGGTAAAGCCCAGGTGACTATCGCAAAAACGCAAGATAAGGTCACTGTTCAGGGGTTAGACATGCTCACGACACTGTCCGGCGAGCCTATTCCCCACTCGTCTCTTAGCCAAGCGCTAGCCGCGGATATTGTGTTTGACATCAACCAGCAAACGGTGACGGTCAGTGAATTGACCGGCCGGTTGAACGACGATGATGTTGTGGTGGATGGCAAAGTGGCGGTCAAGTTGACTGAGATCCCCCAAGTGCGCTTTGCGTTGAATACCAACCATATCAACCTCGATACGCTGCTACCGACAGACGCAGCGCCTAGTCAGTCCGCAAAAGCAAGTGAGTCTGACGCTAATGCACCATCCAGCTCCAACAAACAAGCTGCGCCCCTGAGCAAAGAAGAGCCTGATCTGAGTGTGTTGAAGACGCTAGATATTGTCGGCTCATTGGCGATGAAAGGGCTGACCGTGAGTAATGTTACCTTGGGGAAAACGCGTGCGACGGTTGCCATCGACCGTGGCAAGGTCGACGTGTCCGAGCTGACCACACAAGCCTATGAAGGCAGCGTGGTTGTGCAAGGGATGCTAGATGCCACACAAACCCCTGCGCGCTATCAGGTGAGTAAAAAAGCGCGTGGGATCCAAGTGCTTCCTTTACTGGAAGATGCCGCTGAGGTGGACTTATTAGAAGGTAAGGGGAATCTTGATATCAATGTACAGGGCAAAGGCTTGTCACCGTATGCATTGCGTCAAGCGATTCAAGGCAGTGTCGCTATTTTCTTCGAAGATGGCGCGATAAATGGCATTAACTTGGCGCAGATGCTCAGAGAGGCGAAAGCAACCCTAAAAGGTGAGTCGGCAGCGGCCGCCAAAGAAGTACGTAAAACGGACTTTAGCGCACTCACGGCAAGTTTTACCCTAGGTAACGGCATGGCACGCACCACCGACTTACTGTTGGAAGCGCCGGCGCTTCGGGTACGTAGTGACGGACAAACCGATCTGCTGAAAGAGACACTCGATTTTAACGTCTATACCTCGGTGGTCGAGACCAGTAAAGGCCAGGGCGGTAAAGATATTGATGAACTGCGTGATGTGACCATCCCAGTGACGGTAGCTGGTACTTGGCAATCGCCGAGCTATAAATTAGATATTAAGCAGTTACTCAGCAGTAATAAAGCGTTAGAAGAGAAAGTACGCAAAGAGGCGCAACGGGGGCTGAAAAAGCTACTGGGTGATAAAGCGGATGACGATAAGGTCAAAGAGACGGCAGATAAACTCCTTAATTTATTTCAGTGATCGGCGCATCACTCATCAGGCTATCTAATGCAAAGTCATTAAAGGGCGCTTTATGGATTCTGTCACGCAAGCCGCGTTAGGCGCGACGGTCGCGGGCTTGGTTGCGGGTAAACGCTGCTCACCGAAAGTGCTGCTGGCGGGCGCGGCCTTGGGGACCTTACCGGATCTGGATGTATTGATTGATTATGGCGATCCGGTGGCGAACACTGTGAATCACCGAGGTTTTAGCCACTCGCTGTTCGTATTGCCTTGGGTCGGCGCGCTCATTGCTTGGTGCTGGTGGCGCTGGCAGCGTCAGTGGCCACTGTGGCAATTGATGGTGCTGGTCATCGCGGTGCTTGTCACCCATCCATTGCTTGATGCCATGACGGTATATGGCACCAAGCTATTCTGGCCGCTTGATGTGCCATCAGTAGCGGTAGCGAGTTTATTTATTATCGACCCCCTTTATACGTTGCCCCTACTGGTTGCGCTCATCAGCGCGCTGGTATGGCGCCATCTTGGGGCCAGGATGTGTGGTGTTGGGTTGATGGTCTCGAGTCTTTATTTGGCCAGTTCTGTGTATCAGCTCCATCAAATAGAAAACCGGGTTGCCGAGCAAACACAAGGAACCTTGCTGGAAGGCCAGCCGTTGATCATTATGCCAACGCCGTTTAACACTTTACTGTGGCGTGTGGTCGTCAGTGGCGAAGATCAATACTGGGAGGGGCTGGCCTCACGACTTGATGCCAACCCGTCAATTGATTGGGTCACGCAGCCTCTGGGAGAGTGGCCGCTGGCAAACTCTGATACCCTCAGTGCTCTGCGGACGTTTTCGCGTAATTTCATTCGCTTTGAAAACCGAAACGGGCAGCAGGTCGTCACCGACTTACGCTTCGGGGTGGCCGCCTATCAGCCGTTTCAGTTTTTACTGGCAGAGCAAAAGATGAATGGGGAGTGGGCGCCGGTCGCGCCTCAACAACTCGAGCCTGGCCCTTTGCCTGAGACCGCGCTCCCGGCATTGTGGCAACGCTTGTTGGGCGATCAGTCCATCGATGCCAAACTCTGTCGGCAATCGTGTCAAGCGAATGATACGTCTGTTGATACGCTATCCTCTACAGCGGTACCGACCAGCGGCACTTCAAAGCAATGAGCGTGCCTCTGCACGCTCATTATTGTCTTGTAGGCTCTCGATAACGCCTACCAGTCAATACCCTGGCGAGCTTTAACACCCGCATCAAAGGCGTGTTTAACATTACGAACCTCAGACACGGTATCCGCCATTTCAACGAGACGACGATGCGCACCGCGACCCGTGATTAACACCGATTGCTCACTGGGGCGTTGGTTAATCGTAGCGATGACATCGTCTAGATCAATATAGCCATAGGTGATCATATAGGTGATTTCGTCCAGGACGACCAAATCGTAACCAGGATCGCTGAGCATGGTTTTGCATGCTGACCAGATTTTTTGTGCGGCTTGGGTGTCGGCCGTTTTATCTTGGGTATCCCAGGTAAACCCTGTACTCATCACATGAAAGTCCACGCCATGCTGACTGAGTAAGTCTCGCTCACCGCATGCCCAGGTTCCCTTGATATACTGCGCCACCCCGCATTTGAAGCCATGGCCTGCGGCGCGTGCGACGGTGCCAAACGCGGAGGTGGATTTGCCTTTGCCGTTGCCAGTAATAATAAGAAATAGCCCTTTTTCTTGTTGTGCGGCGTCAATCCGAGCATCGACTTTTTCTTTCAGTTTTTGCTGGCGCTGTTGATGACTGTGTTCTGACATGTGATTTCCAACCTTTGGTTAACTTAGGTCTATATTAAAGGGACGATAGGTTGGATGCCAACGTTGACACGCGGTGCGCAAACAAACAGTTCCAACCAAATAGGGCGTTTTATACAAACGCTAGAGCAGGCGGGTGTCGATTACCTGCCTCACTATAGGCAGCGTTTATCCTTACTGGTAAGCTGAAAGCCTAGCCATAAGGAGGTTTAACGCTGATGACATCGGATAATCAAAGGCCCAGTGTTTTGGTGGTGTGCTTGGGCAACATCTGTCGTTCGCCCACCGCTGAAGTCGTATTACGTGCTCGCGCACAGGCGCGAGGCTTGGCAGTCGATATTGATTCAGCGGGCACGGCAGGTTATCACCAGGGTAATCCGCCTGATACACGTAGCCAAGCGGCGGGGCAGGCGAGAGGCTACTCGTTTGAAGGTATTCGCGCGCGCCAGGTTGGCCCAGCTGACTTTGGCTATCATGACATGATTCTGGCAGCCGATGAGAGCAACCTGGCTGACTTGCAAGCGCAATGCCCACCCGAGCACCAAGGCAAACTGTCTTTATTTCTCCACTGGGGGGAGCATACCGATGGGCCGATCCCCGACCCTTATTATGGTGGCCCGGACGGCTTTGAGCGGGTGTTAGACTTGCTTGAACAAGCGGCAGATGGGGTGCTGGATCATATTGAAGCGCATCTTTTGCCACGCTCGTTGAGAGAGTCCGCGTCTAGGGGATGAGCGCAAGAGCAGGAGAAGAATAAACAAACGGCGCGTATCAACGCGCCGTTTGTTTTAAGCCTACGTAAGCTGATTTACCATTTCTTTTTCGGCGCAAACAACTCGTCCAGATCACTTCTTTCTTCTTCTTGTTCCGACTGGAGTTTCTCATGGCCCGTATTCAGTGTTTGGGTGATATCACTATGCATTTGCTCTAAATGCTTTTTCATCTCTTGCGAGTAATCATCGGTTTTGGGCGAGACCACATCAATCGCTTTTTTCAATAACTGCTGAGCGGTGCCCATTTGCCCTTTTTGCTTGGCGTCATTAGCACGCTTAATCACGTTCTCAATATTGATTTTAAGCTGCATCTGCTCCAAGCGCGCGTTCTCAGCCACAAACGCCTGTGTTGCAAGTCGTCCCTTTGAATGCTCCGCTTTCACCACCGAGCGCAGACGTTTTACTAACTTAAGCATCGAAATGGCTTGTCGATCGTTATCTGGTACTTTAAAGGAAGTCGATTCGCGGTTTGAGTAGCTTTGTTTGATTTCATCGATTTGCGCTTGCGTCGCACTGATACGCTGTTTGATGGATTTATCAGAATCATCAATTTCGTACATGGCTTTCAAGGAATCCAGGATCTTCTTATTCAAGCAAACCAACAAGGTCCCGCTATAAGGCAGGTTATGCGCATTACCAATAAGCTCTTCGGTGGCGTCAATCACTGCAATGTGCTTTGCCATCTCTTGGCGCTTGTGAGATTCAATTTGCTTACGTTGTTGAGCCAATATGTTGTAGCCGACAATCAGGCCGAGCAATATGACACAAAGGCCAGCTATCAAGGCAATATTCATAATTCAGCGTCGATGTTCCTTGTAATAAACTCAACGGGTTAAGATACACGATCTCAACCGACAGAGATAGCATCAATCAAGGATGGAGGCAGTATGAGTGATCCGCCTCTAACTCTGCACATGACATCCGATTCGCATGCGCTGCTAATAGTGTGGTCCATAATCGTGCACTTGGCGATAAACGTATCGGAATAATCAAATTTTAGCGGTCGAGTCATATCACGTTTGTTCACCAAGTTGCTTAGTGAATGTGCAATCGCTAACGTTTATATAACCAAAGCCTATTAAATAGTCTAATTTGGGTATATAAATAATCTATCAGAACCCAATGCTGTCACTTAACCCATGAGGCTCGCGCGTCTGCACTATGAAACTACAACAGCTTAGATATATCGTTGAGGTCGTCAACCACAACCTAAATGTGTCTGCGACCGCAGAGAGTTTGTATACCTCTCAGCCTGGGATCAGTAAACAAGTTCGATTACTAGAAGACGAACTCGGCGTGCAAATATTTGAGCGCAGTGGCAAACACCTGACCCAAGTTACCCCTGCTGGTGAGGCCATTGTGGAAATCTCTCAAAGCATCTTGTCTCGGGTTGAAAGCATTAAAGCGGTGGCGAGTGAACATACGCACCCAGAAATGGGAAACCTCAATATTTCCACCACCCACACACAAGCCCGTTATGCACTACCGGATGTGATTCAAGCCTTTACCAAGCGGTATCCGAAAGTCTCTTTGCATATGCATCAGGGGACGCCAACGCAGATCTCCAGCTCGGTCGCCAAAGGCACATCAGACTTTGCTATCGCGACCGAAGCTTTCCACCTCTATGAAGACTTGGTCATGCTGCCGTGTTACCACTGGAATCGTTCGATTATTGTCACGCCTGATCACCCGCTGGCACAGAAAAAAGACAATATTACCATCGAGGACTTAGCGGCCTATTCGCTCGTGACGTATGTCTTTGGTTTTACCGGGCGCTCAGAGTTGGATGAGGCGTTCCACCGGGCTAATCTCACCCCCAAGATTGTATTTACCGCTACAGACGCGGACGTGATCAAAACCTATGTGAAGTTGGGGCTAGGGGTGGGGGTTATTGCCAGTATGGCGATGGATAGCCAAGCTGATTCAGATCTCGTCGCCATTGACGCCAGCCATATTTTTGGTGCCAGCACGACCAAAATTGGGTTTCGTAAAGGCACCTTCCTTCGCAGCTATATGTATGACTTTATTGAACGCTTTGCCCCACACCTGACGCGCAATGTGATAGATCAAGCGGTGGCTCTACGTTCAAACGAAGAAATTGATGGCATGTTTAAGGACATTCCGCTGCCAATTCGTTAAACTGCACGAGTATGACAAGGCTGCGTCAAGCAGCCTTTTTTGATCACGCTTTATTCAAGTCTTGATAGCCGCCATGTCTTCCGTCTCTTTTCAGCAACAGTTCAAGCAATTAACCCAACTTCTTACCCAGTTCCAATGGCTATGGCAACCAATGCCAATGGCACATAGACGTTTACCATGGCAGGAAGAAGACGCATTATGCGCTTGGCTGGCAAGCTTGGACTATTCCCAGGTTATAGCGCTAAAAGCCGCACCTGACGCCGTGATTACCCAGCTGTCGAGTTGGTGGCCTGCGTTGGCGTCATTGACCGAACTCACCGCTGTGCCTAAGGCGAGTACGACCAAGCTGGGGGTGGATCCGCGGTTGGCGGTAGGGGTCCCGGGAAGAAAGTGGGCGCAAATCGAGGCATACATCGGTGCAGTTCCCACTCACGGGGAGACGGTACGTTACCTTGAGTGGTGTGCCGGAAAAGGGTATCTCGGGCGTGCCATGTCATCGGTGACCGCTAAGCCGGTTGAGAGTATTGAATGGCAAAAGGCGCTTTGCGATCAAGGACAAGCGTTTGCGCTGCGCAACGCCCTCGCGATGCGATTTTATCCCTTAGATGCCATGGGCGCGGAGGCTGCCGCTGTGATGGCCGGTTGTGACCACGGGTTAGCGTTACATGCCTGCGGCGACTTGCATGTACAACTCCTGCAAAAAGCGGTGACGTGTGGCATGTCGCGCCTATCCGTCTCGCCGTGTTGCTATCACCTTATTCGTGAGGAGACTTATCAGCCGCTCTCGGATGTCGCGCAGGGAACGGGAGTACGGTTGAAAAAAGCCGACCTTAAACTTGCCGTCCAAGAGTCGGTGACCGGCGGACAGCGCGTTCGTCGCCAACGGGAACAGGAAGTAATTTATCGCTTAGGTTTTGATGAATGGCAGCGGGACTGGCAAAACCAAGATCAATACTTGCCATTACCGGCACTGAAAAAATCACAACTTCACCAAGGGTTTGCTGCATTTTGTCGCTGGGGGGCGGCACAAAAAGGGCTTACGTTCCCCGCTGACTTCGATGCGGATGGCTATTTGCGCCGTGGAGAAGCCCGTTTTGCCATCCTCGAACAAATCAACGTCGTTAAGAGTGCTTTTCGCCGAGCAATGGAAATATGGCTGGTGTTGGATAGGGTGTTATACCTTGAGCAGCATGGGTACTCGGTGAGTCTGATACAGTTTTGTGAGCGTGAATTGACGCCACGCAACCTGTTGATCCACGCCGAAAAGAACAATGCGCCCAGTAGGCCAGCACACCTTTGACGTGTTACGCCTGGTGGACAAGTGTCGATCAGGCGATTACCCGTAAAAGCTCGCTCAAGACTGGGTAAATCGTTACACTCGGGTTACCTATCTTTACCTGAAGTTACTTTTTATGCCTGATATCGGCGTCTCCATGGCGGTGGCCATGATCTTGGGGCTTGGCTGTTTTGTGCAAAGCTTGGTTGGGTTTGGCATGGCGATTGTGGCCGC
This sequence comes from Salinivibrio sp. ML323, assembly GCF_001995745.1. NCBI lineage: Bacteria > Pseudomonadati > Pseudomonadota > Gammaproteobacteria > Vibrionales > Vibrionaceae > Salinivibrio > Salinivibrio sp. ML323. Next base: position 85,999 of record NZ_MUES01000005.1, read on the forward strand.
GCCACTGTTGCTGATGATTGATCCCAAACTCGTCCCGACCACCATTTCTATGGTAGGGCTGACATTAGCGAGTATTAATGCTTGGCAATATCGGCATCAACTCTCATTTCGTGATCTTAGTTGGGCTTACTTAGGCCGTGTGCCGGGGACTGCTGTAGCTGGGGGCGTGATGTTAGTCGTCACAACACAAATGCTGGAAATTATCATCGGGGCAGCCGTCTTAATCGCAGTATTGGCGAGTGTGATGCGCTTTGACATTGCCCCTAATCGACGAAACTTTTTTGTCGCCGGTTTTACCTCTGGAGTGATGGGCACCACCACCAGTATTGGTGGCCCGCCAATGGCTCTTGTATTGCAACATGCGGATGTCAATAAGATGCGCGCATGCTTGGCGGGGTACTTTGCGATTAGCTGCATCTTGTCTTTGATCGCCTTAAGCGCCACGGACTTTCTGACATGGTGGCACTTAAAGCAAGCGGCATTTGCGGTGCCTGCCGTACTGGTGGCGACATGGCTTGCTTATCGCGTCGCACCAAAGGTGAAACCGCAGCTCGTCCGTCGGGCAATGTTGCTACTCTGTACCTTAGCTGGAGTCAGTACGCTGGTACGCGGCTTGATGGGTGGCTAGAAAAAATAAAAAAATGACGCCCAGTCAGTGGGGCGTCATTGAATCATTGGATGGTTAGCGAGCGATGATCAGCCAATAAACTGTGCCACTACAACGCTTATGCCTCCCACCATTGCCAAGCTAAGGCCAAGGTTCCCACCAATCACCTGATAATGCTCATCTGTTGAGACGGTTTGACGTGCTTTACGCACCATCAGCACAGGTAACACCACCGCAAGAATCACCAGAGCGATCGCCGCGTAACCTAACGCTGTGATAAATCCCTGAGGGTAGAAAAGTGCGAATACCAAAGGCGGTAAGTAGGTTATAGCGGCGGTTTGCAAGCGGCCACGTATGCTATCTTGGCGGTTAAAACTGTCCGAGATAAAGTCAAACAAGCCTAAACTGACACCAAGAAATGACGTGGCTAAGGCTAAATCAGCAAACAGCGAAATGCTGGAGGCGATATAATCTTGCTGCACCACCGATTGGATGATGGCAACAAACTGAGACAGCTCGCCGTTTTGAACTAAGGTAGATTGTGCAACGGTGCCTAAGCTCGCGACTTGCCAAAAAATATAGAGGGCAAGTGGCAGGGTGGAGCCGACGATCATCACTTTGCGTAGGGAAGGGAGATCTATCCCGACATAACGCACAATCGAGGGGATACTGCCGTGGAAGCCAAAAGAGGTGAAAATAACGGGCAATGCAGCGACCAAGAGCCCTTTTTCGACTGGCATCTCTACTAAGTTAATGCTGGATACGTGTGGGGTGAGTAAGGTTAACGCTAAAATCAGGAATAAGACTTTAACGGTAAATAAACCACGGTTGATTAAATCCACTTTACTCGTCCCTAGCGTCACCACTAAGCCAAACACGAGGGTGAACAATACCGCACCGGCTGCTGGCGGTAGCTCGATCGCTGACCACTGGGCCAGCTTCTCATTAAGCTGACTCCCCCCGCCCGCAATGTAGGCGGCGCATAGGGAATAGAACAAGAATAACATGGCGAATGAGGCAAGCCACTTCCCCTTATCCCCTAAAAACTGTTTGGCCAGACTGTGTAGTGTGGCATCCGCGTCAGCGTACTGATGGACTTCTAGCATTAATAGCGCGGTATAGGTCATCAACGCCCACATCGCCCCCATTAATGCCATCGACGCTCCAAATCCAATACCGGCAGAGGCAAGCGGTAGAGCAAGCATACCTGCGCCAATCGTGGTCCCTGCGATAATCAGCGAACTTCCTAGTACTTTATTCATATTATGTTTAACCAGTGTTAATAAAAAGTTAATTGTTGTGTTCGCACAAAAGATAACGTGAATTTATGCGCATTGTGCACTGTCTATGCAGATAAAAAAACGGATGCGTGTAATGCTAAAGGTACGACTCAGTAAAGTAAAGTGTACGGTTAGGCTGGGGTAGTGAATCGAGCGGTCTAATGTCATAATCAAAGACGAATCACGGTGACCAATAAGGAGCGGCAGGGTGGAAAACCAACAACATCAAGCACCAATGCCACAAATCGCGATGCTTTCTACCGGAGAGGAAGTGTTGCTGGGAGATATCACGGATACCAATGCAGCATGGCTATCAAGGACTTTATTTGAGAACGGGCTAACGATGTCTCGCCGGGTGACCATTGGGGATGACCTTGATGATATGGCGATTGAATTAGTTCGGTTATCACAGACAGAGCAAGTGGTTATTGTGAACGGCGGGCTTGGGCCCACTACGGACGATCTCACCACGGCGGCGATGGCATCGGCGATGGGGGTGGAGCTGACACTGAACGAAGCGTGGCTCGATGAGCTGAAACAGCGGTTTGAGCGACACGGCCGGCCGATGGCACAAAGCAACCTTAAGCAAGCGATGTTACCTGACGGCGCGCGCTTAATTGAGAACCCGAAAGGAACAGCGTGTGGTTTTCACTGTGAACTCAATGGGTGTAATTTTTATTTTACGCCTGGAGTGCCCTCTGAGTTTTTCGACATGGTTGAGCGCCAAATCCTTCCTGAGTTGTTACATGTTTACGCAGCAAAAGCGCGATCTTGTTACCGTTTGTTTACATTTGGCTTGTCAGAGTCCGGGATCAGTGACGTGATGGCATCATTAGTGCTTCCTGACGATGTGTCACTGGGCTATCGCTCGAGTTTGCCTTTTATTGAGGTGAAACTGTTTATTGATGCAGACCATGATGAAAAAGACACCCTCCTTGAGGCATTGCAACAGCGGCTTGCTGATTACGTGGTGTCATACAATGAGCCAATGGTGTCAGCATTAGCGTTTGACGTTAAACGTCACGGTATGGCGTTGAAAGTCGCCGAGCAATTTACCGGTGGTTGGCTATCAAGCTTACTCAATGGCCAAGCGGCTTACTTGGTTGAACAAGGCTGGGTAATGTCGAACGCGCATGTGCCGGAGCAAGCGGTGGCTAATCCTTTGGCGGCATCACTGGCGATGGCCAGTGCGACGATCAGCCCCGACCAAAAGCAAATTGGCCTTGCCTGTGGCCCGGAACTGCACGGACAAATTTGTGTGGCTATCTCCACACCAGAGGGCGAGTGGGGGCAGCGATTAAGCTTTAAACGGCAACTGTCTCACGACGATGCGCGCTGTTACATCTCTACGGTGTTATTAGATATGTTAAGGCGCTACTTAAGTGGGTATACGGTGATTGCCGATTATGCTTCACTGACACGACATGACGATATTTACATTGATGCAGACAGCATAGAATAGAAGGTCGGCAAGAGAACGGAAGGCGAGGCGATTGTATTACGCCTCGTTCACTTGTTTTTTGATGTCAGCGGGTTGGTAGTCGAACGCGATGGACACATCCGTCTGCGGCGCACTTTGACAAGCGAGGATTTCGCCTGGCATTACAAACGCCATACTTTCTCCCTGCGTGACAGACCCTTGATTAAGCTTACAGCGGCAGGCGCCACACATGCCATTTCGGCATTGATATTCAGGCTGAATACCGGCGTCTTCTAACTGCTCCAGCAAGTTTTGGTGGGTGTTGCCACCCACCATTATGCCGTTCACTTCGATGGTGATACGGGTCATAGCTCGAAGTCGCCAAAGTCTTCGACGCTGACTTCGTTATCGATCTGACCGACCAGATACGAGCTAATTTCGGCTTCCTGTGGTGCCACTTGAACATTGTCCGAGGACAGCCAAGCGTTAATCCAAGGGATGGGGTTTTGCGTGGCATTATCATAGGCAGGCGCTAAGCCCACCGCAGACATACGCAGATTGGTAATGTACTCGACGTACTGACACAGGATATCTTTGTTCAGACCGATCATCGAGCCATCACGGAATAGATACTCGGCCCAATCTTTTTCTTGTTCAGCGGCTTTTTTGAACAAGTCAAAGCACTCTTGCTCGCATTCTTTAGCAATCTCAGCCATCTCAGGATCGTCTTGACCACTCCGTAGAATGTTGAGCATGTGCTGCGTCCCGGTCAGATGCAGTGCCTCGTCACGGGCAATAAACTTGATGATCTTAGCATTCCCTTCCATCAGTTCGCGCTCGGCAAAGGCAAAGGAGCATGCAAAACTGACATAGAAGCGAATGGCTTCAAGCGCATTGACCGACATCAGGCACAAATACAGCTGACGCTTGAGCGCGCGTAAGCTGACCGTGACCGTTTGCCCATTAATGGAATGTGTCCCTTCACCCAGCTGGTGGTAGTAGTTACTTAGCTCAATCAGGTCATCATAATACTGGGCAATGTCTTCTGCGCGCTTTTGAATGTGCTCATTCATCACGATGTCATCAAACACAATCGCCGGATCAGCCACAATATTACGAATAATGTGGGTATAAGAGCGAGAGTGAATGGTTTCAGAGAAGCTCCAGGTTTCAATCCAGGTTTCTAGCTCTGGAATAGAAACCAGTGGGAGTAGCGCGACGTTAGGGCTGCGACCTTGGATAGAGTCCAGCAAGGTTTGATACTTCAAGTTACTGATGAAAATATGCTTTTCATGTTCAGGTAGCTTGTTGTAATCAATACGATCGCTCGATACGTCCACTTCTTCTGGGCGCCAAAAGAACGACAACTGCTTTTCGATCAGTTTTTCAAAAATTTCATATTTTTGCTGATCGTAGCGGGCAACATTAACGGACTGGCCCAAGAACATGGGTTCTTTGAGCGGGTCATTGTTGATTTTAGAAAACGTACTGTAAGCCATGAATCTTATAAACCTCTAGAAAAGGGCCCAGGGGCCCCTTTGCATGTGTGTGTTAGATCTTACATGCACCGCCGGCACAATCATCTTCAGCCGCCTGCGCCGCGGTTGATTCCGACTGACCATCGCTCGCGCCATCACGGGTATTGTGATAGTACAGGGTTTTCACCCCCAGTTTGTACGCGGTGAGCAAATCTTTAAGCAGCTGGTTCATAGGAACTTTACCGCTTGCATGTCGGCTCGGATCATAATTGGTGTTGGCAGAAATCGCTTGGTCAACGAATTTTTGCATGATACCGACTAGCTGCAAGTAACCTTCATTGCTGCCAATGTTCCAGAGCAGTTCGTAATTATCTTTATACTTGTGATACTCAGGTACCACTTGTTTGAGAATGCCATCTTTGGAGGCTTTCACTGAGACAAAACCACGTGGTGGCTCAATGCCATTGGTGGCATTTGAAATTTGTGACGACGTCTCTGACGGCATCAAAGCGGTCAGCGTTGAGTTACGTAAACCATGGGTTTGGATATCCTTGCGCAAGGTTTCCCAATCCAGATGTAATGGCTCATCACAAATCGCATCCAGGTCTTTCTTGTAGGTATCGATAGGGAGGATACCTTGTGAATAAGTGGTTTCGTTAAACGCAGGACACGCGCCTTTTTCTTTCGCCAGCTCCACGGACGCACGCAATAAGTGATATTGAATCGCTTCGAAAGTGCGGTGGGTGAGGCCATTCGCACTGCCATCCGAATAACGTACACCGTGCTTAGCGAGGTGATAGGCAAAGTTAATCACACCCACACCCAGGGTACGACGGTTCATGGTCGCTTTGCGCGCGGCAGGTAACGGATAATCTTGATAATCCAATAACGCGTCAAGGGCACGAATGGTTAAGTCGGCCAACTCACCCAGCTCGTCGAGTGATTCAAGCGCACCCAGGTTAAAGGCGGACAGCGTACACAGTGCAATCTCACCGTTCTCATCTTCAACATTGTTCAGTGGCTTGGTCGGTAGCGCGATTTCTAAGCACAGGTTCGACTGGCGAATTGGGGCCACCGATGCATCAAACGGACTATGGGTATTACAATGGTCAACGTTTTGAACATAGATACGGCCGGTTGAGGCGCGCTCTTGCATCATCAGTGAGAACAGGTCGACCGCTTTTACCGTCTCGCGTTGGATAGTGTCGTCCGCTTCATACTGGGTATACAGACGTTCGAATTCATCCTGATCTTCGAAAAAGGCGTCGTACAAGCCAGGCACATCTGACGGGGAGAACAAGGAAATGTTGCCACCTTTAAGTAGGCGGGTATACATCAACTTGTTGATTTGCACCCCGTAATCCATGTGGCGCACACGGTTTTCTTCTACACCACGGTTGTTCTTCAATACCAGCAGTGATTCCACTTCACGGTGCCAAATTGGATAAAATAAGGTCGCTGCGCCACCACGAACACCGCCTTGCGAGCAGCACTTCACCGCGGTTTGGAAATACTTATAGAACGGAATACAACCAGTATGGAAGGCTTCACCGCCACGGATTGGGCTACCCAACGCGCGAATACGGCCTGCGTTAATACCAATACCTGCACGTTGCGATACATAGCGAACAATCGCGCTGGATGTGGCATTGATAGAATCTAAGCTGTCGTCACACTCAATCAGCACACAAGAACTAAATTGACGTGTAGGCGTACGTACCCCAGACATGATAGGCGTTGGCAGTGAGATCTTAAACTGCGAGGCAGCATCATAAAAACGACGAATGTAGTCCAAACGTGTTTCTTTCGGGTATGACGCAAACAGGCAGGCAGCGACCATCATGTACAAAAACTGTGCGCTTTCGTAAATCTCACCGGTGACACGGTTTTGCACCAGGTATTTCCCTTCCAGCTGCTTCACCGCGGCGTATGAGAAGTTCATATCGCGCCAGTGATCGAGGTAACTGTCTAGGGTATCAAGCTCTTCTTCGCTGTAGTCTTCCAAGATATGCTGATCATACTTGCCTTTCTCGACCATGTTTTTGACATGATCAACCAGCTTAGGGGGCTCGAACTGGCCATAGGCTTTTTTACGTAGGTGGAAGACAGCCAAGCGAGCTGCAAGATATTGATAATCCGGGCTCTCTTCGGAAATCAGATCGGCGGCAGCTTTGATGATTGTCTCGTGAATATCTTCCGTGCGCATGCCATCGTAAAACTGGATGTGAGAGCGCATCTCAACCAGAGAAACAGAAACGTTTGAGAGGCCTTCGGCAGCCCAAGTCACTACGCGATGGATTTTATCGAGGTTTAAGTTTTCTTTGCGTCCATCACGCTTTAATACGGTAATTTCTTGGTTCATTTGTATGCTTTCCCAATATTCCCTTGCCAAACTGCTCTTTTTCGCAAGTTTTTATAAAATGCTGATGATTTTTTGGTCGGCCTCTATGCGGACATCTCGTCGCTCATACACTATATATAGGGGGCGATGTCCGAGTCGGTTACAAGATAGTGATATAACCTACTTTTTGCAAGCCAGTCTTTGTTGGGGTGGGTGTGGATATCTTGGGGATGTTATATATAAAGTTAGTAATCACCAACCTAGTGACGCAAGGCCGACAAGATTAGTGAGAATTTCAATCACTGAAAGGCAAAAATTGGTAATAAAAAAAATTTATTTTGGTTGATCTTAGCGATGATCAGTGATCGTTTTTAACTGATTGAAAAGACAGCAAACCCCACAAAATGTGGGGTGTGACTAGGATCCAAGAATGGCGCTAAGCTGATCCGGCCTGGCGAAAATATGATCTGCTTTCCAATTATGAACTAAGGCTTGATCGCCGGTGTAACCCCATCCTGCGACGGCTGCGCCCATATTCGCCGCGCGCGCCGCTAATATATCGTTTTCAATGTCTCCGACATACAGCCCTTGTTGTGGCACACAATTGAGGCTTTTGGCTGCTTCAAGCAAAGGCATAGGGTGCGGTTTGGCATGAGCATAGGTATCGGCGCCAACGATGACTTTGGCCTTTTGCAGGCGTGGGAAGAAGGCGAGTAATTGATGCGTAAGCGCTTCGGGCTTATTGGTCACAATGCCCCAGGGGATGCGCAACTGATCCAGCTTGTCGAGCAGGGTGTCTATGCCAGCGTAAAGCTGGGTGCCATGGCATATCGCATCACCATAGTGATGAAGAAAACGCGCACGGAGGGCGACAGGGTCTTGATGTTGTGCTTGTTCGCCAAATCCAGCGCTTAACAGGCCGCGTGCGCCGAAACTTGTATGGGTATAAATTTGCTCGCGTGTTAACGGAGGCAAGTCAAACTCGGCGAGGACGCGGTTGGCGGCCTCACCCATGTCGGGGGCGGTGTCAAGCAATGTGCCATCTAAATCAAAGAGAATGGTCGATGGGGTCATGCTGGCAAGCTCCTTATCAGTCGGCTAGGGCGCGACGGTGTGAACCAGGTAATTCACATCGACATTGGCGTTGGAGAGTTTATAGGTATCAAACACCGGGTTGTAGTGAAGCCCTGTCATGTCTTTGGCCGTTAACGGGGTGCCATCAATCATGTTCATCAGCTCTGAGGGGCGAATAAACTTATGGTGCTCATGCGTACCTTTTGGCACCAATTTAAGCACATGTTCTGCTCCTAGAATTGCGAACAGCCAAGATTTGGTATTGCGGTTCAGTGTCGAGAAAAAGACATGACCACCGGGTTTTACCATCTGTGCACAGGCGTGAATCACGGAGGCGGGTTCAGGCACATGTTCGAGCATTTCCATACAGGTGACAACGTCGTATTGCTGCGCATAGCTGCTGGCATGCTCTTCAGCAGTCGATTGGATATACTGCACATCGACACCCGCTTCAAGGGCATGGAGGCGCGCGATAGTTAAAGGCTCTTTGCCCATATCCAAGCCGGTGACCTCAGCGCCTTCTTGCGCCATGCTTTCCGCTAAGATGCCGCCGCCACACCCGACATCAAGTACGGTTTTGCCGAATAACCCGCCTGCTTTGTCCAAGACATAATCGAGGCGTAATGGGTTGATCTGATGCAAAGGCTTAAATTCACCTTCTCGATCCCACCAGCGCGAGGCCATATCCTCGAATTTCTGAATTTCCGCCGGATCGACATTAGGTACTTGGCTCATAACTGCAGCTTCCTTATCGGTTTTGCTGCATTATAACGAAATCCAACGCGATAAAAAGAAGCCATGCTTCTTACGGGCCGCGGTGATATGACTGGAAATAGATAGCCTGAGTCGAGGGCAAGGTGCACAGGTAGAGAAATAGCACGACGGCCAACCACCGCCGTGCAGAGGGAACCACATTACGCCGCGGTTAAAATGGCGCTGATGGCTATTATGCCAGCCAAAAGGTACTTGCCTGCTATGAGACAGGCACCAATCGCGTTAACGATACGAGTGAGCATCATGCCTCCTCTATGTATCAGGTTAACCAACGTTAGGTCGGTCAGACACGTCACATCTAAGTATGGTTGATATTTCTGTGCCTGCTAAAAAAGTGATCGTGTGCTCAAGTTAAAGGGATCATCCCTTTTTCGCGCTCAGACACCTTGTGGGCTTTTCTAGTAAAAAAATCAAAGTTAGCTTCGCAAGTGGTGGCTTTTTGTCCGTGTAGACGCGCTCAGCGCGTTTGCTAACGAGATCCGTGATACATCTTAGCCATATTCGCGTGTCTCCACAGAGGGTTTGTGTTATCCTCCGTGGTCACGTATTTGAATACGCAAACATTATTTGAGGGATGTTGGCTCCATGAGCGATCTTGCTAAAGAGATCACGCCAGTCAATATCGAAGAGGAGCTGAAAAGCTCGTATCTCGACTATGCAATGTCCGTCATTGTTGGCCGAGCTCTTCCTGACGTGCGTGATGGCCTAAAGCCAGTACACCGCCGCGTATTATTCGCGATGAACGTACTTGGCAACGACTGGAACAAGCCATATAAGAAATCGGCCCGTGTGGTCGGCGATGTAATCGGTAAATATCACCCCCATGGTGATAGTGCGGTATACGACACCATTGTGCGCATGGCACAGTCGTTCTCACTGCGCTACATGTTGGTAGATGGCCAAGGTAACTTCGGCTCTATCGACGGTGATTCAGCCGCGGCAATGCGTTATACCGAAGTGCGTATGGCGAAAATTGCCCATGAGCTGCTTGCCGATCTCGACAAAGAAACCGTGGATTATGTGCCGAACTATGACGGTACCGAGCAAATCCCGGACGTATTGCCAACGCGTGTCCCCAACCTGCTGGTTAACGGCGGCTCCGGGATTGCGGTCGGGATGGCAACCAACATCCCACCTCACAACTTAACCGAAGTCGTTAACGGGTGTCTGGCGTATATCGATAATGAAGATATCACTATTGATGAGCTGATGGAGCACATTCCAGGCCCAGACTTCCCGACAGCGGCAATGGTTAATGGTCGCAAAGGGATTGAAGACGCCTACAAAACCGGGCGTGGCAAAATCTACTTGCGTGCCAAGGCGGATATCGAAACTGACAAAAATGGTAAAGAGACCATTGTTGTCAATGAAATCCCCTATCAAGTCAACAAAGCGCGTTTGATTGAAAAGATTGCCGAGCTGGTTAAAGACAAGAAAATTGATGGCATTTCCGCGCTGCGTGATGAGTCCGATAAAGAGGGCATGCGGATTGTTATTGAGTGTCGGCGCGATGCGGTGGCTGAGGTCGTACTGAACAACCTCTACGCGCAAACCCAATTACAGACGTCATTCGGCATGAATATGGTGGCGTTGGATAATAACCAGCCGAAGCTCTTTAACCTTAAAGGGATGCTTGAGTGCTTTGTTAACCACCGCCGTGAAGTGGTCACACGTCGTACCGTGTATGAGTTGCGTAAAGCGCGCGACCGTGCCCACATCCTCGAAGGCTTAGCGGTTGCGCTGGCTAATATCGATGAAGTGATTGAGCTCATTCGTCAAGCGCCCACCCCTGCTGTGGCCAAGCAAGAGCTACAAGATCAAGGTTGGGGACTCGGGGGCGTATCCGCCATGCTGGAAGCCGTGGGCGGTGAAAACGCCCGTCCAGAATGGCTGGCGCCAGAATTTGGTGCCCGTGATGATGGCTCGTACTATCTGACCGAGCAGCAAGCACAAGCGATCCTTGATTTACGTCTGCACAAGCTGACTGGGCTTGAGCACGAAAAGATTTTAGACGAATACAAAGGCTTGCTGGAACAAATTGCGGAGCTGCTGCATATCTTGGCGAGTACCGAGCGCTTGATGGAAGTGATCCGTGAAGAGCTTGAAGCGGTGCGTGATGGCTTTGGTGACAAACGTCTGACCGAAATCACCGCGGCGAGTGCCGACATTGATATTGAAGATCTTATCAATGAAGAAGACGTGGTGGTAACCTGGTCACACGATGGTTATGTTAAGTATCAGGCTCTGAGCGATTATGACGCGCAGCGCCGTGGTGGTAAGGGGAAATCAGCAACGCGAATGAAGGATGAAGACTTCATTGAGCGACTGCTGGTTGCTAATACTCATGACACAATACTGTGCTTCTCGACGCGCGGGCGTATGTACTGGCTGAAAGTCTATCAGCTGCCGCATGCATCGCGTAATGCGCGCGGTAAGCCAATTGTGAATCTACTCCCGCTGGAAGAAGATGAGCGTATTACCGCGATCCTGCCAGTGCGTGAGTATGAAGAAGACAAATACGTCTTTATGGCCACAGCTCATGGTACCGTTAAGAAAACACCACTGACTGACTTTAGCCGTCCACGTAGCGCCGGGATCATTGCAGTGAACTTGCGTGAGGGCGATAGCCTGATTGGGGCCCAGCTCACTGATGATAGCAGTGAAGTCATGCTGTTCTCGCAATTCGGTAAAGTAGTGCGCTTCCTGGCATCCAATGACACCGTTCGCGCGATGGGTCGTACCGCCGCGGGGGTACGAGGCATTCAATTGGCTGAAAACGATCAGGTCGTCTCTTTGATTGTGCCGCAAGAGAATGCGGAAATCTTGACCGTGACCGAGAACGGCTTTGGTAAGCGTACAGCGTTGGCAGAATACCCAACCAAGAGTCGTGCGACCAAAGGGGTGGTTTCGATCAAAGTCTCTGAGCGTAATGGCGACGTTGTCAGTGCCATCCAAGTCTGTGAAGGCGATGAGCTGATGATGATCACTAATGCGGGGACCTTAGTCCGTACTCGCGCAGAAGAGGTGAGCCAAGTAGGGCGTAACACCCAAGGTGTACGCTTGATTCGCGTCAGTGATGACGAGAAAGTGGTGGGCCTGCAGCGCATCGAGGAACCAGACGAAGAGGAGATGGAAGCGCTGGCTAATGAAGCCGGGACAACCACTCAGTCTGACGGTGGCAAAGCATCAGCGCCTATCAATGATGGCGAACGCGATGCTAACGATCAGTCGCCTGCGTCTGATGATGATCAAGACGCATAAGTCGTCGCTGAGATAACGTCTTAAGGGTGCAGTGAACTGCACCCTTTTTTATTGCCTATTAACAGGAGTGATGGCGGAAATTGTGTTCGGATCGGCGTTGGCGCTTTCAAATTGTTCGCGAAACGTGTTAAATCAATCACACGCCTTTTAAAACAGAGAAACCCTTGCGACGTTCGACGCCGCAAGTGACAAATAAGCAGGAGCCCCTCCCCAACATGGATAAGGTATATAATTTTTCCGCAGGCCCCGCGATGTTGCCACGCGAGGTGATGCTAAAAGCGCAAAAAGAATTGATGAACTGGCAAGACTTTGGTACCTCGGTGATGGAAGTGTCGCATCGCAGCCAAGCATTCTTAGCCCTTGCCCGTCAGTCAGAGCAAGATTTGCGTGAACTTTTAGTGATTCCTGATAACTACCATATTCTTTTTTGTCAGGGAGGCGCGCGAGCGCAGTTCGCCGCGGTGCCCATGAATCTAATGGGGAGCCACACCATCGCCGATTATGTCGATGGCGGCTACTGGGCCGAAAGTGCGGTCAAAGAAGCCAAACGCTATTGCACGCCCAATGTTATCAATGTTCGCCGCGAGCGAGAGGGCAAGCGCGCTATCTCGCCGGCGAAAGACTGGCTACTGAGTGATGATGCGGCGTATGTCCATTTCTGCCCTAACGAAACCATTGATGGTATCGAAATCAATGATTTGCCTGAAACCCATAAACCCATTGTCGCGGACATGTCGTCAACCATCCTGTCACGTCCGATTGATGTGTCGAAATATGGGGTGATTTACGCTGGCGCGCAAAAGAACATTGGTCCTGCCGGGCTGACCTTGGTGATTGTGCGTGATGATTTACTCGGTTTAGCCAAAGACGTCTTGCCTAGTGTGCTTAATTATCAAGTGTTGGCCGAGAAAGACTCGATGTTTAACACGCCACCGACCTTTGCTTGGTATCTGGCCGCCGAAGTCTTTAAATGGTTGAAAAAACAAGGCGGGATCGAAGCGATTTACGCGCGTAACCAACAAAAAGCAGCCCTGCTTTACCAAGCGATTGATCAATCGAGCTTATATCGCAATGACATTCACCAAGACAATCGTTCCTTGATGAATGTGCCGTTTCAGTTGGCGAACAGCGACCTGGATGAGACTTTCCTTGCTGAAGCAACGGAACAGGGCTTACAGGCGCTGAAAGGCCACAGAGATGTGGGCGGCATGCGTGCCTCTATCTACAACGCCATGCCCCTTGAGGGCGTTCAAGCCTTGGTCGACTTTATGGCCAAGTTCGAGAAAAAATACGGCCAGTAAAGGGCCGTGACCGTCAAGCTCGACGGCTGCGTTAAGATGCCACAGGGTGACCTTCCCAAATCATTGGCGCTTGTGGCCATCTCTTGGCGTTACCAGCCATCGTTTGGCGTTATCTGCCAATGGCTCGAGCACAAAACCAAGCCGCTTCTCTACGGGGAAGCGGTTTTTTATTTGGGAGGCGAGGATGACAAAAATAATAATTGTGAGGTAACCGGTATTTTGGTTACTCTGGGGGCACTAAGCATCACGGATATAAACCAGAATGGAGCAACTGACACTTTCCCCGATTTCTCATGTTAACGGCCAAATTAATCTTCCCGGCTCTAAAAGTGTGTCTAACCGCGCGCTATTGCTTGCCGCGTTAGCCTCAGGCACCACCCGATTAACCAATTTACTGGATAGTGACGACGTGCGGCATATGCTCAATGCATTTACCGCGTTGGGGGTTGACTATCAATTGTCCAGCGATCGCACCGAATGTGTGGTGCAAGGACTGGGACAACCGTTTAATAGCGCTGAGGCGACTACGCTGTTTCTCGGCAATGCGGGCACGGCGATGCGACCCTTAACGGCTGCATTGTGCCTGGGTGAGGGAGATGTCACCCTGACAGGTGAACCGAGAATGAAAGAGCGTCCTATTGGCCACCTTGTTGACGCCCTGAATGCGATTGGTGCTGATATCCAGTATCTTGAGACTGAAGGCTATCCGCCACTACGTATCCATGGCACTGGCTTGGCGGGTGGCGACGTTAGCATTGATGGTAGCATCTCCAGTCAGTTTCTCACCGCATTACTGATGGCCGCGCCATTTGCGGAGCAAGAAACCCGGATCACTATTAAAGGGGATCTGGTCTCTAAACCTTATATCGATATTACCCTAGCCATCATGGCGCAATTTGGTGTTGAGGTACAAAATGATCACTACCAAGCGTTTGTGATCCCTGCCGGGCAGTGTTATCAATCGCCAGGCCATTTTATGGTAGAGGGCGATGCATCATCAGCCTCGTATTTTCTTGCCGCAGCCGCAATCAAAGGCGGAGAAGTGAAAGTCACGGGTATTGGGCGTCATAGCGTACAAGGCGACATTCAGTTTGCCGACGCACTCGCGGCGATGGGGGCTGAGATCGAGTGGGGAGAGGATTATGTGCTTGCCCGTCGACAAACACTTAAAGGCGTCGACATGGACTTTAATCATATTCCTGATGCCGCGATGACTATTGGTGTGGCCGCTTTATTTGCCGAGGGACCGACGTGGATCCGCAACGTGTACAATTGGCGGGTCAAAGAAACCGATCGTCTGTACGCAATGGCTACCGAGCTTAAAAAGGTAGGTGCTGTGGTTGAAGAGGGCGAAGACTATCTATATGTCGAGCCACCAACGCAGTTGCAACATGCGGCCATCGACACCTATGACGATCACCGAATGGCAATGTGCTTCTCGCTAGTGGCGTTAAGTGACACGCCCGTCACTATCAACGATCCAGGCTGCACCTCAAAAACCTTCCCGGATTATTTCGAGAAGCTCGCGGCAATCAGCATTGCGGAATAATCATACTGCAACTCATTGCTGCTGATATCGACGCAGCAGCAATGATTTCCTGCCGGATTTCTTCTATACTATGCGCCGATTTATCGATGGGCTTGTTGGGCAAACGGTGTGTTTGTCGCATGACGATATGCCAGGCGTCAAACCCGTTTTAAACCGCAAGCGACGCGAATCGAGTAAAGTTGACGAACGTGGAGAGATTTATGCCGACACAGGCGCCTGTGATTACAGTAGATGGCCCAAGTGGTGCAGGAAAAGGAACCTTATGTATGCGGTTGGCGGAGACACTAGGCTGGCATTTGCTAGACTCTGGCGCCATCTACCGTGTTTTGGCATTAGCGGCGATTCATCATGACGTAGATACCGCATCAGAAGACGCGCTGGTACCGTTGGCGGCGAACCTAGACGTCCAATTTATCGCTGAGGGTGAACTGGTGAAGGTGATCCTCGAAGGGGAAGATGTGTCTGGTGCCTTACGCACTGAACAAGTGGGCAACCAAGCATCAAAAGTCGCGGCCCTCCCGCGTGTTCGCGAGGCATTGTTGCGCCGTCAGCGTGCGTTTGTCGGCGAGCCAGGTTTGATTGCTGATGGCCGTGATATGGGCACCGTGGTCTTTCCGCAAGCCGAGGCGAAAATCTTCCTGGATGCTAGCGCAGAAGAACGCGCGCGCCGGCGCCAGCATCAGTTGCAAGGCAAGGGGGTTAATGTTACCTTTGACCGCCTTTTAAGCGAAATTCAAGAGCGTGATGATCGTGACCGCAATCGAGCGGTGGCGCCATTGCGTCCCGCGTCAGATGCATTAGTGCTAGACTCAACGTCGCTATCAATCGACGAAGTGATTGCACAAGCACTGGCGTTTATTGAAAGCAAATTATCGGCTGCATAAGCAGTCTATAACCGTTAGCTGCAAGGATGATAGCTAACATATTTAACAACCCCATGCGGTAGGATACCCGTGGACGTTTATCAAATTGAAGATTTAAATATAATGACTGAATCTTTTGCTCAACTCTTTGAAGAGTCTCTAAAAGAAATCGAAACTCGCCCAGGTTCTATTGTTAAGGGTACTGTTGTTGCTATCGAGAACGGTTTCGTTCTGGTTGACGCAGGCCTGAAATCTGAATCGTCTATTCCAGCTGACCAATTCAAGAACGCTGCTGGCGAACTTGAAATTGAAATCGGCGGTGAAGTCGATGTAGCCCTGGACGCAGTGGAAGATGGTTTCGGTGAAACTCAGCTTTCTCGTGAGAAAGCGAAGCGTCACGAAGCTTGGATCCAGCTAGAGAAAGCGTACGAAGAAGCTGAAACCGTTAACGGTGTTATTAACGGTAAAGTGAAAGGTGGTTTCACCGTAGAACTGAACGGCATCCGTGCGTTCCTACCGGGTTCACTGGTTGACGTTCGTCCAGTACGTGACACTTCTCACCTGGAAGGCAAAGAGCTCGAGTTCAAAGTAATCAAGCTTGACCAGAAGCGCAACAACGTTGTGGTTTCTCGTCGTGCGGTTATCGAGTCAGAAAACAGCGTTGAGCGTGACGAGCTGCTAGCTTCTCTGCAAGAAGGCATGGAAGTTAAAGGTATCGTTAAGAACCTGACTGACTACGGTGCGTTCGTTGATCTTGGCGGCGTTGACGGCCTGCTTCACATCACTGACATGGCGTGGAAGCGCGTTAAGCACCCATCAGAAATCGTTAATGTTGGTGACGAAATCAACGTTAAGGTTCTGAAGTTTGACCGTGAGCGTACTCGCGTATCGCTTGGCCTGAAACAACTGGGTGAAGATCCATGGGTAGCTATTGCTAACCGTTACCCAGAAGGTCACAAGCTGACTGGCCGTGTAACCAACCTAACTGACTACGGCTGCTTCGTTGAAATCGAAGAAGGCGTTGAAGGTCTGGTACACGTGTCTGAAATGGACTGGACCAACAAGAACATCCACCCATCTAAAGTGGTTAACGTGGGTGACGAAGTTGAAGTCATGGTTCTGGACATCGACGAAGAGCGTCGTCGTATCAGCCTTGGTCTGAAACAGTGTAAAGCCAACCCATGGCAGCAATTCGCTGAAACTCAGAACAAAGGCGATCGTGTAACTGGTAAGATCAAGTCAATCACTGACTTCGGTATCTTCATCGGTCTAGACGGCGGCATCGACGGTCTGGTTCACTTGTCTGACATTTCTTGGAACGTGGCTGGCGAAGAAGCCGTTCGCGAATACAAGAAAGGCGACGAGATCTCAGCAGTGGTTCTTCAGGTTGACGCCGAGCGTGAGCGTATCTCACTGGGCATCAAGCAGATGGAAGAAGACCCATTCAACAACTACCTGGCAGCGAACAAGAAAGGTGCTATCGTTAACGGTACGGTAACGGCTGTTGACGCGAAAGGCGCAACTGTTGAGCTTGCAGAAGGTGTTGAAGGTTATCTGCGTGCTTCTGAAGCCGCGCGTGACCGTGTTGAAGACGCGACACAAGTCCTTTCAGTTGGCGACAGCGTTGAAGCGAAGTTCACCGGCGTTGACCGTAAGAACCGCGTTCTGAACCTGTCTGTTCGTCTGAAAGACGAAGCTGACGAGCAAGAAGCGATGGCTAGCCTGAACAAATCTGATGAAGGCGCTATCGGTAATGCTATGGCTGACGCGTTTAAAGCAGCGAAGAGCGAATAATGTATAAGTTGAGGGGGAAATTTTCCCCCTCTGCATTTATACTGTTGAGAAACATACTAAAGCGGGGTGTCTATGACCAAATCTGAGTTAATTGAAAGGCTCTGTAGTCAGCAAGCCCATCTGTCTGCTAAGCAGGTAGAGGATGCTATCAAGGAAATCCTTGAGCATATGGCGACCACACTTGAAAGCGGTGATCGGATCGAAATCCGTGGTTTTGGTAGTTTCTCACTGCATTATCGCGCGCCTCGTGTGGGGCGTAATCCGAAAACAGGGGAAAAAGTGGAGCTTGACGGTAAATACGTCCCGCACTTCAAACCTGGTAAGGAGCTTCGTGATCGCGTTAACATCTATGGTTAAGCGATAGACGCTGGAAAAAACGGCATGCTGCAGGTATGCCGTTTTTTTATGCCTATCGATCATAGCTTGCGTGGCGAATTTCCTGCATAATCATACCTTCTGTGTAAGATCTTGTACCCACAGCTAAAACCTTGCCACTTGCCATCATGCGAGTGGACAGCGCGAGCCAAGGGTGTATTAGTAACGTTTTGTTGTATCAAGCAAACGTTCACAGTGACAAGTGCCTCGCATCTTGTCGTTCTGCCATAATTGAAGAGGCACTAGGCCTTTCGCAATGAGGGAATACTTGTGAAAATACTCGGCATTCTGTTTCTGGTGTTATGTTTTCTGATCACCTTGGCGCTGGGAGCGCAAAACCAAGATGTGGTCAACTTTAACTACTTAATTGCCCAAGGGGAATTTCGTCTTTCTGTGATCTTGGGTATCGTCTTTGTCATGGGTTTTGGCATTGGCTGGTTAATCTGCGGTGCGTTATACCTAAAAGCGAGAGTGACCGCTCGAAGACTGCGCAAGCAGGTGGATAAGCAACGCAAAGAACTTGATAAATTGCGCACGGACCCGCTTAAGGAACAATAATTCATGCTAGAGCTGTTGTTTCTGTTGCTCCCCATTGCGGCCGGTTACGGCTGGTATATGGGTAACAGGAATGCTCGTCATCGACGGCAAGAACAGTCACATCACTTGTCTCGTCAGTATGTGGCGGGGCTCAATCTGCTGCTGTCTGAACAATCAGATAAAGCAGTCGATCTGTTTATCGAGCTACTTCAGGTCGACAATGAGACCATTGATACCCACCTTGCCCTTGGCAATCTGTTTCGCTCTCGGGGCGAAGTCGATCGCGCGATTCGCATCCACCAGAACCTGATTGCTCGCCCTAATCTGACGCTTGATCAACGGAACCTCGCCATGCAACAGCTGGCCAAAGATTACATGGTCGCCGGTTTTTTTGATCGCGCAGAAAAGATATTTTCCGAGCTGGTGGATGAGCCAGATTATCAAGAGTTTGCCCTTCAGCAGTTGTTGGCTATCTTTCAGCAAACTCGCGAATGGGAAAACGCCATTGATACCGCGAGCAAACTGGTCAAGATGGGCAAGCATAAGTTACGTAAAGACATTGCCCATTTTCACTGTGAGCTGGCGATGCAACAACTCGCTGAGGGCGATGAACACAAGGCACGGCAATGCTTTCGCCGCGCCCTGTCGTATGATAAGAGCTGTGTGCGTGCCAGTTTGAAGCTGGCCAAACTCGATATCCAGCATGAAGACTACAAAGGGGCGATCAAGCAGCTGGAGAACATCCTTGAGCAGGATGCGGACTTTGTCAGTGAAGCGCTACCTTTGCTGGCGGAGAGCTACCGTGCATTAGGGCGTGAAATGCATTTGGTCCGATTTTTAAAAGAGTGTATTGAAAAGAACGCTGGGGTCAGCGCAGAGCTGATGCTGTCAGAAGTGATTGGCAACAATGAAAATATCGCGATGGCACAAAGCTTTCTCACCCGCCAGCTTACTCGCAATCCGACCATGCGCGGTTTCCACAAGTTGATGGAATACCATGTCGACCAAGCCGAAGAGGGCCGCGCGAAAACCAGTTTGAACACGCTAAAAGACTTGGTCGCCGAACAGATGAAGGTGAAACCGCATTATCGTTGTCGAAAATGCGGCTTCTCCACTCACGCGCTTTACTGGCAATGCCCGTCCTGCAAAAGCTGGGGGGCAATCAAGCCAATCCGGGGGCTTGATGGTGAATAAGGGCGATGCATTGGCATCGCTGTTTTTTTATCTATCGCGCGGGAATCACCGCTTAGCTGAACACTATATAAGGAACAAGGAGACAACATGCACGACCCAAA
The DNA here is from genome assembly GCF_001995745.1 of Salinivibrio sp. ML323. NCBI lineage: Bacteria > Pseudomonadati > Pseudomonadota > Gammaproteobacteria > Vibrionales > Vibrionaceae > Salinivibrio > Salinivibrio sp. ML323. The sequence continues at coordinate 105,948 of NZ_MUES01000005.1, forward strand.
AGTCATCGTGGCACTCGATTACGCAGACATGAATCAAGCACTGGCCTTTGTGGATAAGATAGAGCCGGGCTCATGTCGCTTAAAAGTGGGCAAAGAAATGTTCACCTTATTTGGGCCGGCATTAGTTAAACAGCTGCACGCGGGGGGACATGAGGTATTTCTCGATCTTAAATTCCACGACATCCCCAATACGTGTGCACGTGCGGTGTCGGCGGCGGCGGAGTTAGGAGTCTGGATGGTCAACGTCCACGCCTCTGGTGGCGAGCGAATGATGGTTGCGGCACGTGAAGCCCTGGCCCCCTATGGCGGCAATCGCCCCTGGTTGATTGGCGTGACCGTACTGACCAGCATGACAGCAAACGATTTAGCTGACAGTGGCCTTCATACGTCACCGCAAGCACAGGTGCAGCGCTTAGCGGGGTTAACCAAGCAGGCAGGGCTTGATGGGGTGGTGTGCTCTGCGCATGAAGCCAGTCTATTGAAGGCTGAATGTGGAGATGGGTTTAAGTTGATCACTCCGGGGATCCGTCCCGCCGGCAGTGACCAAGGTGACCAACGCCGAGTGATGACGCCAAAAGAAGCGGTGCAAGCGGGCTCTGATTATCTTGTGATCGGTCGGCCAGTAACGCAGGCAGCCGATCCTGCTGCTGTGCTGGCAGCGATCAACCAAACGTTAACTAGCTAAGCGATTAAGATCATAGATAAATGGCAATAAAAAGAGCGGCTAACAATGCCGCTCTTGATCAGGCTATGGCCGTGCGCCAGCTGATTTATGCGAACGCCGGTCTAAGACAGGTGCGGTAAAATGACTATCAATCAGCCTTTGCGTCAAGCCGTGTTGCGGGTTGGCAAAAATGTCTGCGGTATTGCCTGATTCCACCACGTTCCCTTTTTGCATCACCATCAATTTGTCAGTGACGTGTTTAATCACCCCCATATGCTGAGACACATACACGTAAGACAGTCCCATCTCATCTTGTAACTCCAACAACAAGTTGATGATTTGCGAGCGCATGGACATATCCAAGCCATTTAAGGCTTCATCAGCGATAATGACACTGGGTTGCAGAATTAAGGCTCTCGCAAGCGATACCCGTTGCTTTTGGCCGGTGGCCAGCATTTGCGGATAAAAGTAGGCGTGCTCGGGTAACAAGCCCACGCGCAATAGCGTGTTCTTAATGCGTTTGCCGCGCTCTTGCGGGGTCATATTGGTGTTTCGTCGCAAGGGGCCTTCTAAGATTTGCCCGATCTGATTGCGTGGGTTGAGCGAGGTGTTCGGATCTTGGAAGATCATCCGAATCAACTTACAGCGAGTTTGGTAATCTTTGTAACGCAGCGTCTCGCCATTAACTCGGATTTGCCCTGCCGTTGGCTCGATAACACCCGCAATCATGCGTGCCAGCGTCGATTTCCCTGAGCCATTCTCGCCCACAAAGGCAATGGTTTCCCCCACATCCAATGAAAAAGACACAGGCTTAACCGCATGAGTGACACGCTTTCTCAACCACCCAGTCCGGTGATGATAATCTTTGGTGAGCCCATCTATTTCAAGAAGAGCGGCCATGCTTGTTCTCCATGTTGAGTGGGAAATGACAGGCAAATTTATGGTTTTTCACTTTTTGCGTATGTGGGGTTTCCACACATTTACGCTGTGCATACGGGCAACGTGGCCCCAGTCGACAACCGATGGGCAAATGCTGTAGTGGCGGTATTGAGCCAGGCAAGGTCTCTAGCTTGCTCTTGTGGGGGATGTCGCGACTAAAATCAGGCATCGTCCGCAATAAGGCATCGGTATAGGGGTGGTGCGGCGTCGTCAAAATTTGCTCGCGGTTACCCGATTCCACTGACTGGCCACAATACATCACGGTGATCCTATCAGCCCAACGCGTCACCAAGGTCAGGTCATGACTAATCAGCAATATCGTGGTATTGGAGAGCTGATTGGTGCGACTCAGTAAACGGAATATCTGCGCCTGCGTAATGGGATCTAACTCGTTGGTCGGTTCATCGGCAATCAATAGGCGAGGGCGGTTCGCAATCGCCATCGCAATCATCACCTTTTGACACTCGCCATCTGTCAGCTCATACGGGTAGCTTTCCATGACTCGCTTGTGATCCTTGATGCCCACTTTATGCAGCAAGGCAATCGAATGTTGTTTGCGCCAATTCAAACGCTGCCACCAACTGCCTGAGAATGAAGCGGGCGGAATCGCCTCTTCAAGCTGATGCCCCACCACTTCGGAAGGGTCAAGACAGGTAGAGGGCTCTTGGAAAATCATCGCAATGTCTTTGCCGACCACATGGCGGCGCTCGCGCGCGGGTAGCTCTAATAAGTCAATATTACCCAAGCGTAATCGGTCGGCGGTCACATGCCATTGATCCTTAGTGACGCCGCAAATGGCTTTAGCCACTAAGCTTTTGCCCGATCCGGATTCACCCACCAAGCCACGAATTTCACCATCATTGATGGTCAAACTCATACGATCGACGGCTTTCACCATGCCTTGTGGGGTTTCTATTTCTATGGTCAGGTGTCGAATATCAAGTAACGGCATTATTCAGTTCCTGCGTTGATGGCTTGGCTGATCCCCTCACCCACTAGGTTAACAACCAACACACTGAACGCAATCGCCATTCCAGGCAGAGTGACCGTCCAAGGCGCAGTGAAAATCAGCTCGACAGAATCCCCTAACATGGCGCCCCATTCAGGCGCGGGCGGCTGTGCCCCAAGACCTAAAAAGCCGAGTGCCGCCACATCAAGAATGGCGACAGAAATCGCGCGGGTAATTTCGGTACTCAGCACAGTGACGATATTGGGCAAAATCGAGTGATAGAGCAGATAAAAATCATTGGCTCCATCTAAGCGCGCGGCAATGATATAGTCTTTCCCTATTTCATCATGCACCGCGGTATACACGGCGCGAATGATACGTGGGATCAGTGATAGCCAAATAGCGAGTAATACTTGGGTTTCTCCCACACCTAAAAACGCCACCACGATAATGGCCAACAATAATGATGGAATAGAAAGGATACTATCTAGGATATGGTTTAATACACTCGACTTGAGTCCCTTGGTCATCCCAGCCAGTACGCCAATCGCCACACCGACCAGCGACGCGGCCAATGCGGTGATCAGCGCATAGCCAAAGGTGAGTCGAGAGCCCGCAATCAGGCGTGAGAGCATATCGCGGCTCAGATCATCGGTCCCTAAAAAGTACTCAATTTGCCCTGATTGCACCCAAGAGGGCGCCATCAGTAAGTGACCTGTTTGATGCTGCGGGCTCCACGGGGCGAGTAGGGGGGCAAATAAGGTAACAAGGATGAGCCCAACCAGGCACCAAAAGCCGATCACCGCAAGCTTGTTGCGACGAAACGCATTCCAGGTGCGCTCGAATTGGGTCGGGATATGCTGTTCAACGTACACACTATTTGAGGGCATACCATTTTTTCCTTACCAGCGGGTTCATAAAAGCCCCCAATACATCCGAGATGATATTAATCAGTAATACAAACCCACCAATGACCAAGACGCCGCCTTGTACTGACACATAATCTTTAGCGATGAGCGTATCGAGTAGCCAGCGCCCAATCCCAGGCCAGTTAAATACTGACTCGACGATGATCACAAAGGTCACCATAGTGGAAACCAGTAAACCAAAATTAGGGATGATCGGTGGAATGGCGTTTTTCATCCCGTGACGAAGCACGATTTCCGTTTTTGATAGCCCCTTGGTCGCGGCGGCTTTGATGTAATTCTGTCGCATCACATAGGCCATAGAGTCGCGTACCATTTTAATGATCTCGGTGGTCGGGACCACGGCAAGCGTTAGGGTCGGTAACACCAGGTGGCGGACAATATCTGTTGCGGCCTTGCCTTGTAGCGGTAAGTCTGACAGCCACAAATCCACCAGCGCGAAGCCGGAAATATGCGGGATTTCATACAAAAGGTTATAGCGCCCAGACACCGGAAACCACTGTAAGTCGAGCGAGAAAACCATGATAAAGAGGATAGCCAACCAGAATGTAGGGATGGAGAACACCACCAGAGCAAACGAAGAAATCACTTTATCGGCTGGCCCTTGGCTACGAATGCCAGCCAGCGTGCCCAATGGCACGCCCACAATCAAGCTAATAAAGAGCGCGGCAAAGCATAGCTCTAAGGTCGCGGGTGCGACGTGCGCCAGTGTCTCGACAACCGGTGAGCCATTGGCGGCTAAGCCGAGGTCGCCATCAAGCAGTTGGCGAATGTAGTAAATCCAGCCTATCCAGTAATCAAATTGGTGCCAATTTGAATGGGGTGCCAGCAACATAATGTTATAGGCGACCAAGGTGAGGATCACTAGGGTGATTAAAAATAAGTTGAGGCGTCGTAACGTATAAATCAACATCGGTTAGCGCTCCCGCGACACATCGGCGAAACTGTCGGCCCCAAAGGGCGTCATTGTCAGTCCGGTTAGGCTGGCGTCACGCACTTGATGCTGAATGCCGTGGGCCAGGGGAATGACGGGCATGCGACGGTCAAGGATAGTTTGAGCTTCCTGATATAACGCCTTGCGCTTGGCTATCTTGTCCGTGGCAATCGCCTGATTTAGCGTTTGGTCAAAAAAGCGGTTACACCAGTTAGAGATGTTCCAGCCCGTAAACTTCGCGTTGCAGGTGAGCAAAGGACGTAAAAACGTATCAGGATCGCCATTATCGGCGACCCATCCCGTTAATACCATATCGTGGCTGTCATCACCTTGGCGAATGGACGTGCGATTGACGGTTTTCTCCGGGATAATATCGACGTCGATACCAATTTCTCCCAAGTCCGCTTGGATTAATTCCGCGGTTTTACGTGGGCTGGGGTTAAACGCCGTGGGTTTAAGCGGCACGGTTAAATCGACACTGAAACCATGACGATAGCCTGCTTTGGCAAGTAATGCTGCGGCCAGCTTGGGATCATACTGGGTTTTTCGATTAGGATCATAGGCCCATGACATGGGTGGCAGTAAGCTGGTGGCCGGCGCGCCAGTGCCATAATAGACCGAACTGAGCAGCGCCCCTCGGTCAATCGCTAGGTTAATCGCTTGACGTACTGCCACTTCCGATAACGCAGGGTGGCGGGTATTGAGCGCAATAAAGGCCACATTCATCCCTGTTTGCGACGATAAACTAAAGCGCTCATCACCGACAACCACGGGAAGCTGGCTCGCAACGGGCGAGGCGAGCACATCACACTCGCCCGTCAGCATTTTTGCAAGCGTCCCTGTGCCGCGCGTGGAAACATCAAACACCACCTGTTCCATCGGCGCAGGGCCTTGCCAGTACTGCCAATGGCGGCGCAGTCGAATAAGCTCGCGTGGCTGGTACTCCGCCAGCGCGAAAGGGCCGGTACCAACCGGATAGGTATCGAGCTTCTCTGGCGTGCCCGCCTCCAGCAATTGGTTGGCATACTCTTTTGAAAGGATCACTGAAAAGTTGGTAGCCAAGGTGGAGAGAAAAGAGACATCGGGCCGAGAGAGGGTAAATTGCACGCGGTAGGTGTCGAGCGCTTTAACGCTGGTCACCAAGCCGGCAAAGTTCATGCTATCAAACCACGGATACTGACCACCGGAAATGTGATGAAAAGGATGGCGTGGGTTAATAAGGCGACGAAAGGAAAACACCACATCGTCGGCGTTGAGGTACCGCGAAGGGGTAAACTGAGCACTGCGATGAAACGCGACGCCACGACGCAGAGAAAAGGTGTAGGTTTTACCATCATCACTCACCTGCCAGCTTTTTGCTAGCATCGCCTCGGGTTGATACGTCTCGGGATTGAGTCGCAGTAGACGGTCATAAAGCTGACTCGACAAGGTATCAGCCGTGAGGCCGCCATCGGTCAACTGAGGGTTAAAGGTGTTCGGCTGGCCAGGGCCACAAAACACAAAGCCACGATTGTCGGCCGCACGTTGATCGCTGGCAGCGTCACAACCTGCAAGGAGCAGACCACTCACCCCCAGGATCAAAAACTGGAAAAAAACGCGCATAAACCAAGTGAAATCAGCTATCAAAGTAAACCCCGTAATCTACCACCGAAACGGCTTTACCACCAAGCAAAGTAGGGGCTATCTGGTGTTTCTTTGCATAGGGGGTGTATCTGTGTCCGTACACTCAGCGCATCGGGTCATGCGCGTCGTGTTGCCCCACGTTATGTTTTCGCAGCAGCCCCCTAAATTGATGGTAGCTTAGGCCAAGTAACTGCGCGGCCTTTCTCTGATGATAGTTGGCTTGCGACAGCGCCGCTGTGACCAAATCGCGTTCTTGCGTGGTTTGCCATTGACGGAGGTCGAGTGGCAGAGGGGGCAGTGAGTCGGCTTTGGTGGTGGAAGTGGCCGCAGTGACCGCAGAATGAGCCCGCTGCCAAGGCGGTGAAAAAGGGTCTAAACAAATCGTGTCGATGGGCGTGTTGGGATCATTGTGACGGGAGAGGGCACGCTCGACGGCATTTTTTAATTCACGCACATTGCCTGGCCACGTATGCGTTAACAATTGAGACTTAGCGTGCTCGGAAAAGCCGGCAAATAACGCGTAGCCAAGCTCCACGGCCATTTTCATCGCAAAGTGCTCAGCCAATAACAAAATATCTTGCTGACGCTCGCGAAGTGGCGGGAGGTGAATGACATCAAACGCCAGCCGATCAAGCAAGTCGGGTCGAAAGCGGTTCTCATGCGCCAGTCCAGGTAAGTCTTCATTAGTGGCACAGATAAGGCGCACATCGGCACGCAGGGGAGAGACACCACCTACCCGCTCATACTCGCCATATTCAATCACCCGCAGCAGCTTTTCCTGCACGCCCAATGGCGCGGTGGCGATCTCGTCCAAAAACAAGGTGCCGCCTTCCGCCCGCTCAAAGCGTCCCGCATGTCGGCCTTTGGCGCTGGTAAAGGCGCCGGCTTCGTGGCCGAATAACTCGGAGTCGATCAATCCTTCGCTGAGTGCGGCGCAATTTAAACTCACCAATGGTTGCGACCAGCGTGCTGAGAGATAATGAAGACGCTGTGCAATCAACTCTTTCCCGGTTCCGCGCTCACCCATAATCAGCACTGGACGGTTAAGCGGTGCCAGTTGGCTGACATGATCCAACACGGCGAGAAAACGGTCCGATTCACCCAGTAAATTGTCTTGTTCACGCATGGCGATTTTTACCAAATAGTGGTTTCCTTCATCATGACCTTTTTAGTAGGGTAACGCAATCCTTTTTAACTTATTGAAAATAAACGTATTAAAAGTTGGCATGGGATTTGAATTCTATTGGATGTGTCAGAGCCGAGTACCACGGGTTAACGCGCCATTGGCCTTAACTCTATGGCTCATCAATGAGGAAGCGTATTTAAGGAGTTTATGATGGGAATTTTTTCGCGTTTTGCTGATATTGTGAATGCTAACGTCAACGCCTTGTTAGACAAGGCAGAAGATCCACAAAAAATGATCCGTTTGATCATTCAAGAAATGGAGGACACCCTCGTTGAGGTGCGTACCTCGTCGGCAAAAGCGCTAGCCGATAAAAAAGAGGTCGCGCGTAAAATTGAAAACATCGAGCGCCAGATCCAAGAGTGGCAGGACAAAGCCTCACTCGCATTGCAAAAAGATCGTGAAGACCTGGCTCGTGCGGCATTGATTGAGAAGCAGAAAGCGCATGATGTTAAAGTTGCGTTGGATGAGGAGCTGACGCTGATTAACGAAAGCGTAGAGAAGCTTGCTGGCGAAATTGCGGCACTAGAAACCAAGTTAAGCGAGACACGCGCACGTCAGCAATCACTGACAATTCGTCGTGAAACCGCGGGTAATCGTCGCGATGTGCGCCGTCACCTTGGCAGTGGCCGCGCCGATGAAGCGATGGCAAAATTTGAACAATATGAGCGACGTATTGACGAACTAGAAGCAGAAGCGGACAGTTATCAAGTCGGCCAGGGCAAAGGCCTAGAAGACGAGTTCGCTGACTTACAAGCGCAGGATGAGATTGAAAAAGAGCTGGCGTCTTTAAAAGCCAAAATGAAAAACAACCAATCGTAACCGATACCACAAGGAGCGGACATGTCATCATTATTTCTCGGTTTCCCACTGGCGATTTTTCTGCTGTTTGTCGCCCCGCTGTGGTTATTTCTGCATTACCGCAGTAAGCGTCAAGTGGCGCAAGGCCTGAGTGGGCAAGATTACGAGACACTGCAACAGCTGGCGCAACGTGCCGAAAAGCTGCAGGCGCGGGTTGATAACCTAGAACGTTTATTGGATGCAGAAGCCCCCCACTGGAGGCAACGCGCATGAGTAATACCTTGTATAGAGATCCAGAAAATGGCCGCATTGCTGGGGTGTGCGCCGGGCTTGCCAATCACTTTGGCATGGAAACTTGGTTAGTGCGCATCCTCACTGTCTCGGCGTTTTTACTCGGTTTTGGGTTCTTTGTGGTGGTCGCTTATATCGCGGCGGTACTGATCCTGGATAAAAAGCCGCTAGAGGTCAGGCAAGAGCCGAGTGCCGCGCAACAAGAGCATCAAGTGAAGCAAAAACCTTGGCAGTCAGGAAAATCGGCGAGCCAATTGATTGCCGATCTCGACCGTGAGTTTAGCCAAATGGAAGATAAGGTGACGCACATGGAAGCCTATGTGACCTCTTCGACCTTTAACGTCGACCAAGCCTTCAAACAACTCTAACCTCGCTGCCCTGTTTGGGCAGCTTGGCCAATTAGGAGCCATATCAACCTATGCCATCAGTGAAAAGGCGTGTGAAGCAGTGGGTGAGCCGTGGGGCTGACCGTCATGTTCGCCTCGCGGTAACCGGTCTTTCTCGCGCGGGTAAAACCGCCTTTATTACATCTCTTATCAATCAATTGACGCATTTAGGCACCGAGCCGAACTTACCGCTGATGTCATTGGTGCAACAGGGGCGGGGGTTGGGTGCACGTCGAGAGCCCCATCCGCACATGCATCTGCCCGCGTTTGATTACGACAGTGCCATGCAGGCGCTTCATCAAACCCCACCGGTATGGCCGTCACCGACACGTGATGTCAGTGAAGTACGCCTCGCGGTGCGCTATCGCCCCCAGTCGGCAGCACTGAGGGCAATCAATGAAATGGCCACGCTATACGTGGATATTGTCGATTATCCGGGGGAGTGGCTGCTCGATTTGCCCTTGTTAAGCCAAAGCTACTCGCAATGGTCGGCCAAACAAGCAGGGCTACTCACTGGTCGCCGCGGCGAGCTGGCGGCCACCTGGACAACCAAAGCGGCGGCGCTTGATCCATTTGCCCCAGCGGATGAAAAAATGCTGGCGGACATTGCCGAAGACTACACCGCGTTTTTGCATCAGTGTAAAGCGCACGGAGGCTTGCACTGGGTGCAGCCAGGTCGATTTGTGCTGCCAGGTGAACTAGCGGGCGCGCCTGTGGTGCAGTTCTTCCCATGGGTGGGGAAACAGGACGAGCAAGCGTTGGCCAAAGCCGGGAAAGACTCCAACTACGGTGTGCTAAAAGCGCGCTACGACTATTATTGCGAGCACGTGGTTGCTAATTTTTATCGCGAGCATTTTGCCAAAATAGACCGGCAAGTGATCCTGGTGGATACCTTGCAGCCCCTGAATGCCGGCCCCGCGGCGTTTCATGATATGCGTCTTGCCGTTGAGCAGCTGATGCAAAGCTTTAAATATGGCAAATCAGGGTTGATGAAACGACTGTTTTCACCACGGATTGACAAGGTGTTGTTTGCGGCCACTAAAGCCGATCATGTGACCCCCGATCAACACCCGAACATGGTGAGCTTATTACAACAAATCGTTCATCAGGCGTGGCAGCAAGCCGCGTTCGAGGGCATTGATATGCGTTGCCAAAGTGTTGCCGCGATTGAAGCCACCACACCCGGTTATGTCTCGGTAAAAGGCGAAAACCAGCGCGCGCTAAAAGGTTTTCTTGCCGACAATTCGCCAGTCACCTTGTACCCGGGTGATGTGCCAGCGCAGTTACCTGAAGAGACATTCTGGCAAGCGCAAGGATTTGATTTTCCCTCTTTCCGCCCTCAGCAAGCCCCCCTGGATGCGCCGTTACCGCACATTCGTATGGATAAGGCATTGGATTACTTGCTGGGCGATAAATTTCGATAAGTGAGAGCGCGATGACGCAATACAAGCCAAAGCAAACTTTTGCACAGGATGTGGATGTAGAACACGACACGGAAAGTCGAATTCAACAAGGCATACAGTTCCAATCGGAAACCGATTTTACCCCTGCACCGAGTGAAGAGTGGGATGCGGAACTTGAAGCGACCCTCACGCCAACACCACGACAACGTCGCCGCGTATGGCCGTTTTTGCTATTAGTGACCGTATTACTCGCGGTGTGGCAATCAGCGGACAGCGTCTATCAAAGTTGGCTGGCGCGAGATTGGTTGAGCCTGGGTTGGCAAGGCCTGCTGATCGCGCTTGCCACCACTGGACTGGTGATGCTAGGCAAAGAGTGGCGGGCGATGCGCCGCTTGGTGGAGCGTGAAGCAGTACGAGAACAAGCAGAACAGCTGCTAAGCAGTGATGCGGTGGGGCAAGGAGAAAGGTTTTGTCAGCAACTGGCCGAGCAAACCGGGCAGGCGCAAACGGCCGCCTTTGCCAACTGGCAGCAGCAACTGGCGGCCACACATAATGACAGTGAAATTCTGAGCCTCTATGAGCAGCAAGTACTGAGTGCACAAGATAAAGCGGCGCGTGCTTTGGTCACCAAGCACGCGCAAGAAGCCGCACTCATGGTGGCGGTCAGCCCGTTGGCGGTAGCAGATATGTTGCTGGTGGCGTGGCGTAATTTTTACTTGATGACGCGTATCGCGCAGATCTACGGGATCCAACTGGGCGTTAAAGCGCGTTTTCGTTTACTGAAAATGGTGCTCACCAACATGGCGCTGGCGGGTGCCAGTGAGGCGATGACCGATGTGGGCTTTGATGTGCTGTCGGTGAATATCGCGGGTCGCGTATCAGGCCGGGTGGCGCAGGGGCTCGGTATTGGCCTGCTCACCGCGCGGTTAGGGCTAAAAACCATGACATTGATGCGGCCACTGCCTTGGCATGGTCAAGCCGCGCCCAGCCTGTCGCAGCTTCGCCGTGAGTTAATCAAGCGACTGGCGGGCAAGCGTCAACAAAATGCGTGATAATGCAACCCCGAGAAGGTGGCTGGGAGGCAAGCTCACCAGCCACGCTCGTATTCATAGAATAATCAGTGAGTTAATTGCGTGTTATCTGTGCTACAAACGTGACGGCGTAAGGCAAAAATCGTATCAGGGCTTGACTGTTCCCCCTAACCCGCTCAAACTCCGCTTCAGTGTCAACTTATCCTGACAGCTAATGCAGCGCAGGCAGCCACGACGATGAATGCTTCAGTAACCCGTTGAAGCGGGCAGAGTTTTAAGTATACATCGCCACAAGGCTTGCTGCCGGTATTGGGTATCACTGTCAAGTCACAGGAATCCATTATGAGACTGAAAGTCTGTTGTGAAGATAGGATCGGGCTTACCCGCGAACTCCTCGATATTCTGGTGCGCCGCGACATCGACCTGCGGGGTATTGAAATTGACCAGGTCGGGATCATATACCTCAACTGTCCGGAAATTGAATTCGACGCCTTTAGCCAGTTGATGTCAGAAATTCGACTGATTTCTGGGGTCACCGACGTACGCAAAGTACAGTTTTTACCGGCTGAGCGCGAGCACAAAGAGTTGCGCGCACTAGTTGAAAGCCTGACCGATCCTGTGGTGTCGATTAACCTCGATGGCTACATTGATATGGCCAACAAGGCGGCGCAAGACTTGATTGGCTCGAGTGAACACCAACTTATCGATGAACATGCCAACAGCGTGTTTCCCGACTTCCAGTTTGCCCACTGGCTGGAAAAAGAAGAAGCCAGTCAAAGTTGTCGGATGGTGGTGATGGCCGGACTCGACTTCCTCATGGAAGTGATGCCAGTGCACATCAATGACGAAAGTGAGCAGCCTGTATTGGTGAGTGCGGTGGTGCAGCTCAAGCAGGTGGCGATGAATAACACCTCGCAAACTGTGTTCCGTACCCCGAGCGATCACGGGTTTGATCATCTTGTGGGTCAGTCAAACAAGTTTAAGCAGCTTATTAGCCAAGCGAAAAAGCTGGCGATGTTGGATGCACCTCTCTTAGTACAAGGCGAAACGGGCACAGGTAAAGAAATGATAGCGCGTGCCTGCCACCGTCACTCCTTGCGCGCAGACAAACCTTTTCTACTCGTTAACTGTGTGTCTATGCCAGATAACGCCGCTGAAACCGAATTGTTTGGCATGGCGGCCGCCGAAGAAGGCGGTAGCGCCAAAAAAGGCATTTTAGAGCAAGCGGATGGCGGCACCGTATTCTTGTACGAAGTCGGCGAAATGAGCCGCCACCTGCAAGTAAAACTGTTGCGCTTTATGCAAGACGGGACCTTCCGTCGTGTCGGCGAAGAACGCGAGATGCAGGTGGATGTGCGCGTTATTTGTTCTACCCAGAAAAACTTGCCCGAGCTGGTGGCGGCCCATCAGTTCCGTGAAGATCTCTTCTATCGGCTCAATGTGTTATCGCTAACCGTGCCACCACTTAGAGAGCGAACGGCCGATGTGATGCCGCTGGCGGAGCTGTTCGTCAAACAATTTGCTGCCGACTTGGGGCAATCCAAGCCGCGTATCGACGAAGCCTTGGCTGATTATCTGACACATTATGCGTGGCCTGGGAATATCCGCCAGTTACGCAATGTACTGCTTCATGCGATGACGCAAATTGATGCAGAAGTGATGACGATCGATGACGTCCAACTGCCAGAAATTGAAAACACCCAGTTTATGAGTGAAGAATCGATGGATGGTTCATTGGATGAAATCATGAAGCGTTACGAGTCGGGGATTTTGCATAACCTGTATCGAAGCTACCCTTCAACGCGCAAGCTGGCCAAGCGATTGGATGTCTCGCACACCGCGATTGCTAACAAACTGCGCGACTACGGGATTGGTAAAAAGTAAGCCGATGCAGGAAGCCAGTATGTATCAGTCGTCGATTAGCCACTTCCCGCGTTTGTCCGTTGATGAGCTGCGCATTGATGCCATCAGCCATGAAGACGTGACCCGGGTGGTGCAGTACTTTCAGCGCAACCGCGATTTTCTCGCGCCTTGGGAGCCTGAACGTGCGGCGGGCTTTTATACTGAGCAGGGGTGGAAGCGACGCGTGCTGCAGTTGATGGAGTTACAAAAGCATCAGCTGGCGTATTACTTTTTGATTGCCAAGCAAGACTCGCCTCAAGTGTTAGGGGTGATTTCGTATACCAGTGTGATGCAATACCCGTCTTATTCGTGCACCGTGGGTTATTCGCTTGATGAAGCGGCACAAGGACAAGGGATCATGCGTCGGGCGCTTGCCGCGACCAATCAGTGGCTTTTCGATAACGTCCACATCCATCGTGTGTGCGCGTCCTACATGCCATGTAATCAGCGTAGTGCCAAGGTATTGGAGGCGGTCGGCTTTGAACATGAGGGCCGAGCGCGCGACTATTTGTTGATTAATGGCCAATGGGAAGATCATATCTTAATGGCGCACATCAACCCGCACTGGCGACCTAAACCAGATTGACTCGCGAGGGTCTCATTGGGGCATCAGCGGATTCCAACGACAAACATAAAAGGCGACCCAGCTAGGTCGCCTTTTGCTTTTTCAGTGTGCGCTTATCCGCGAGTTATTTCACTGTCAGCACACGCATGGTGTTGGTAGAGCCAATCACTTCCATTTGGTCGCCTTGGGTCATGATCACCTGATCGCCTTCGGCCAAAAAGCCACCTTCTTTCAAGGTTTGCAGGGCGCGCTCCGCCACTTGCAGGCCGGCACCGCTGTCGCTGTCAAAATACACCGGCGTCACACCACGATAAAGGGCGGCACGGTTAAGTGTGTGTTCATGACGCGATAGCGCAAAAATGGGCTTACCGGAAGAGATGCGCGACATCATCAAGGCCGTACGGCCAGACTCGGTCAGTGACACCATGGCTTTCACCCCTTGCATATGGTTCGCCGCATACATGGTGGCCATAGAGACCGTTTCTTCTTGGCTATCAAATTGACGATCGAGACGATGGTTGGAGATATTGACCGACGGCATCTTCTCAGCCCCGATACAGACCTCGGCCATTGAGCGTACCGTTTCCAATGGGTACTGGCCGGCAGCGGTTTCTGCCGATAGCATCACTGCATCCGTACCATCCAGTACCGCATTGGCCACATCCATCACCTCCGCGCGAGTAGGCATAGGGGCGGAAATCATTGATTCCATCATCTGGGTGGCGGTGATCACCAAACGGTTCATGCTGCGGGCGCGGCGAATGAGTTGCTTTTGTACCCCAACCAACTCTGGGTCACCAATTTCGACACCCAGATCGCCGCGCGCGACCATCACCACGTCAGACGCTTCAATAATGTCATCAATGCTCTCATCGCTGATCACGGTTTCGGCGCGTTCGACTTTGGCCACCAAACGCGCGTCCAAGCCAGCATCGCGTGCCAACGAGCGGGCATAGTGCATATCTTGGCCATTGCGCGGGAAGGAGATCGCTAAGAAGTCGACACCAATTTTGGCAGCAGTGAGAATGTCTTGCTTGTCTTTTTCGGTCAACGCAGGGGCAGACAGACCACCGCCTTTTTTGTTGATCCCTTTGTTGTTAGAGAGCTTACCGCCTACCGTGACCTCGGTGTGTACCTTGGCCCCTTCAACCGCCAATACCTTGAGCTGTACGCGACCATCATCGAGCAGCAGAATATCGCCATTGGTAACGTCCTGGGGCAGGGCTTTATAGTCAAGGCCGACCGCGTCTTGGTCGCCCATGCCAGGCGAAAGCTCGCCATCCAAGGTGAATTTATCGCCTACCGCCAGGGTGATGGCACCCTCTTTAAAGGTAGACACCCGGATTTTAGGGCCTTGTAAATCACCCAAAATACCCACGTGACGACCAAGCTTCGCCGCAATCGCGCGCACTTGATCGGCGCGTTTAATATGGTCTTCCGCACTGCCGTGAGAGAAGTTAAGGCGAACGACGTTAGCACCGGCGGCAATAATCGATTCCAATACACTGTCTTTGTCGGTGGCTGGGCCGAGTGTGGTAACAATCTTCGTTCTTCTCAGTTTTGCAGACATGATTAACTCCTATATACAGGATGATGTTTTAAGGGATAAATCAGAAAGGGCAACATCACCGCCAAGTCGTGGATTCGACGAGGTGCTGACACCAGTGTAGCGCATTAAAAACGTCGAATAGATGACACAAAAAAGGAGTGCCAACGCACTCCTCTTAGTTAGGTCAGGGATTCTTTATGAAAGCGTGAATCGCGAATGGCTTCTTTGACACGCTTCAAGTTATCTCTAAATCCAGGCCCGCGGCGAAGCGTAAAACCAGTGGCCAGCACATCGATCACCGTCATTTGCACAACACGGCTGGCCATCGGCATGTATTCGTCGGTGTCTTCTGGCACGTCGAGCTGGATGGTGTGCGAACACACTTTATCTAGCGGCGAGTCGCGCTGGGTGATGCCAATGACGGTGGCACCGTTCTCGCGCGCTAAGTTAGCCACATCGACCAAACTCTTGGTACGCCCGGTGTGTGAAATCATCACCACCACATCACCGTCATTACAGTTAATACAGCTCATTCGTTGCATCACGATGTCGTTAAAGCACACCACCGGAATGTTAAAACGGAAGAACTTGTTTTGCGCGTCATGCGCCACTGACGCTGAGGCGCCCAGGCCGAAAAAGGCGATTTTTTTCGCTTGGGTCAGCATATCGACAGCACGGTTAATTTGGTGCGTGTCGATGCTGTTTTTCGCCACATCCAAACAGGCCATGGTTGACTCAAAAATCTTCGCCGTGTAAGCATCTGCGCCATCGTTTTCTTCAACGTTGCGGTTCACATACGGGGTGCCATTGGCCAAGCTTTGCGCGAGGTGAAGTTTAAAGTCTGGGAAGCCTTTGGTGTCGAGGCGACGACAGAAACGGTTAACCGTTGGCTCGCTCACATCAGCCATCTTTGCCAACGTCGCAATACTCGAGTGAATAGCGGTTTGAGGGGAGGCGACAATGATTTCAGCAACTTTTCTTTCAGATTTGCTGAAGTTTTCAAGATTTTTTTGTATTTTTTCCAGAGTATTCATCTGAGTTACCGCTTACGTTCAAGACCAAAGTTAAAAATTGTCGCTCGGTGAGAGCGAGCTTCAATGAAGTGTTAAGTGTGTCATTCACCACGGCTTTTGACTGCCGCTTAGTAACAGATAGTCTATCGTCTCGCGGATTGTAATGACATTATTATGACTATCTGAGCATAAAAACTTTGTCACCATTCACGCTTTTAGTTATTTCCTTACATAATTAAGGAATATATTTACAGCGTGAAATAAATAAACGGTCAAAAATCAGTCGAAATGAATAGTGTGAACCATTACATTGAAAAATAATTACGTAACCCTAGGTAATCATAAGGAGCGCGTGTGTCAGGATTGAAAGTTGGAATTTGTGGATGTGGTTGGTTGGGCCAACCGCTGGCGTCACACCTACTTGGCGCTGGACACCACGTGGTGGGGACCAAACGTGAGCCAGCCTCGGCGCAAGCATTGAGCGAGACGCTGGTGACCACCGTGGTGCCGTTTGATGTGATGGCGCCGGATTATCAATCAGCGGCGGCATTGCTCGAGACTGACATCGTGGTGATCAATATCGCGGCGGGGCGTCGTCACGCCCACTTTGATGCATACCGCGATGCCATGTGCGCGTTTATCGACCGCCTGGCCCAAGCAGGCGTTGAGCATGTGCTCTTTATCAGCACCACTTCTGTATACGGGGAGCTTAAAGGGCAGGTGACCGAGCACACCGCGACCGCCGCCACCACGGCGTCGGGCAAAGCACACGAACATATCGAAGCGCATCTGCGCGAAACGTATGGAGAGAAAGGAACAATCATGCGGCTCGCGGGGTTGATTGGCGGTGCGCGCCATCCTTCAACCATACTCGCGGGTCGACAAGGCTTATCAGGCGGCAATGAGCCGGTGAACTTGATTCACCGCAGCGATGTGATCGCTGCGATCAGTGCGATTATTCATCAGCGTCAATGGGGTCATACCTTTCATCTGTGCGCGGAACTGCACCCATCAAAAAGTGTTTACTATGGCTGGGCGGCGCGCGAGATGGGGTTACAGCCGCCTGAATATCAGCCGAGTACAGGTAATGGCAAATGGATTGATGCCTCGCAGACGCTGGCGCAATTGGGGCTGAACTTACGCTATGCCTCACCGTATCAAATGATCGCCGACGGTCAGGTGACTTCAGACGACCCGGCCCCAAAATAAAAAAAGCCCACACAAGGTGGGCAAAAATAAAGGTAGAGACAAACAAACTCTAAAGTAAGTAGAAAAAGCAGCAGCAGATCGGAAAGAAAGAGGAATCATGCTCCCTCACTACTGAGGGGAATAAGGCATTTCTTACCGATGCACCCATTAGGACTGGGCGATGACCAAGAAGTTCCTGATGATTTAAAAAAGTCGATAAATCTTGTCGATTGGCGACCGTTTCGTGATTTTAATCACAATAAAAACGGATTTCTGCACGCGATCTCTTCCGTAACCGCGCATAAAAAAGCCCACAAGCAAACGGCGAGTGGGCATAGAAGAAAAGTCTTCTAGAAAAAGCAGTGGCACAAGGTGTGACTGCCAGAAATGCGCATAGGTTCCCACTTTTGTACAAAAAAAGCGCAGCGATGGCTGGGGCAGTGCCTGAACGGGCTGCTTAACCATTTTTATTCAACGCATTACATAGTCAGCCAAGCACGAAAACCCTCCATCTTTATTTACCAAACAATATACGGTCATGCAGCAAACGCCGGTGTAAAGCCACCTGGCCGCGGTCTCGAAGAAATCACTCAATAATGTGATGTTACTCATGCGATGCGTGTGTGTTTCAGGGTTGTTAAAAGGCATGTCTGCGTATAAAGTTAAACAAGCGTTTAATACAGGTGAATGAACAATGGCAGGACGAGGCGACACCAAAGCAAAAATTCTGGATGCCGCGGAGCAGCTCTTCGCCGAGCACGGGTTTAAAGAAACGTCGTTACGTACGATTACCAGCAAGGCTGGCGTCAACCTTGCTTCAGTGAACTATCACTTTGGCGACAAAAAATCACTGGTGCGTGCGGTGCTCGGACGCTACCTCGAAGCGTTTATGCCAGCGCTCGGTGAACAGCTGCAAGCGCTTTTAGTGCGACCAGAGTGCACGATGGAGCAAGTATTCTCATGTGCAAAGCAGCCAGTGCTTGCGCTTGATGCGTATCGACCACATGGCGCAGCCACCTTTATGCAATTGATTGGCCGTGGTTACACCGATGTACAAGGGCATTTACGTTGGTTTATCACCACCCGTTACGAACACGTGCTGTCGCTGTTTAACCAAGCGGTACGCAAAGCTAACCCTGAACTGACGTCAGAGGCGGTATTTTGGCATTTACACTTCACCCTCGGGGCGGCGATTTTCACCATGGCGTCTAGCGAAGCGTTGCGTGATATTGCCGAAAACGATTTTGGTCGCACCCTCGATACCGAAGCGATCGTTGACCGCTTAATTCCGTATCTAGCAGCAGGGATGAACGCCAAGCCCGCGGCAATGGCACAACAGGGGCAAGTGCTCGCCTTCGCGACGGAGTCACAAGCGGAGTAGGGCAAGCAAAACACATCAAGTGAGGATGCGGTGCGTCCCGCTTATTTGAACCACTCAGCGCAGCGACAGGTGTATCACGGTGCGTGAGGTGCAATGTAAAAACCCGTTCTGGTCGCACAATAACAGTAAAAAGAGTGCAACCATGATCAACAAAAGGACCTGAATCATGAGCTCTCAAACTTCATTACGTCGTTCACTGGTGAGTGATAAAGCGTTTACTTTCTTCAAAAAAGTGCTGCCACCGTTATCCGCCACTGAGCGTGAAGCGATGGAAGCCGGCAGTGTGTGGTGGGACGGTGAACTCTTCTCCGGATCGCCAAACTGGAAGACGTTGCACCAGTATGGTAAGCCAACACTCACAGCGGAAGAGCAATCGTTTATCGACAACCAGCTAGAAACCCTCTTGGCGATGTTGGATGATTTTAAAATTGTCCAAGAGCAAAAAGATCTGCCGGAAGAAGTCTGGGATTATCTGAAAAAAGAGCGCTTTTTCTCGCTGATCATTCCCAAAGAATACGGTGGCCTCGCGTTCTCGGCGCTGGCCAACTCTACCATCGTATCGCGCATTGCCACCCGTAGCTTAAGTGCCGCGGTGACCGTGATGGTGCCTAACTCACTGGGGCCAGGTGAGCTGCTGACTCATTATGGTACTCAAGACCAGCGCGATTATTGGCTGCCACGCTTGGCCGATGGCCGCGAAGTGCCGTGCTTTGGCTTAACCGGCCCAGAAGCCGGATCCGATGCTGGCAGTATTCCCGATCACGGCGTGGTATGCATGGGTGAGCACAATGGTGAACAAGTGCTGGGGATCCGCTTAAGCTGGAACAAACGCTACATTACACTCGCGCCCGTAGCGACCGTGGTGGGCTTGGCGTTTAAACTGGGTGATCCAGACGGCCTGCTGGGGGACAAAAAAGACCTCGGCATCACCTGTGCCCTGGTTCCGGCAGACCACCCAGGCGTTGAAATTGGCGATCGCCACAATCCGCTCAACATGGCATTTATGAACGGCACCACCAAGGGCGAGGATGTCTTTATCCCGATTGATTGGATCATCGGCGGTAAAGATTACGCAGGCCGTGGTTGGCGCATGCTGGTGGAGTGTCTCTCTGCTGGGCGGGGGATTTCGTTGCCCGCACTGGGGACGGCGGTAGGGCATCTCGCCACCCGTACCACAGGCGCTTACAGTTATGTGCGTAAACAGTTTGGTATGCACATTGGCCGCTTTGAAGGGGTGGCAGAAGCCCTGGGCCGCATGGGCGGGTTGAACTACTTAATTGAATCGACTCGCACCCTGACCACCACCGCGCTGGATCAGGGAGAAAAACCGGCAATCATCACCGCGATTTCCAAATACCACATGACCGAAATTGCGCGCACCATCTTGAATGATTCGATGGACGTGCACGCGGGTCGTGCGATTCAGTTAGGGCCACTTAACTACATCGGCCATCATTACTTTGGTATTCCGGTGGCCATCACGGTGGAAGGCGCCAACATTCTTACCCGCAACCTCATGATCTTTGGTCAGGGGGCGACCCGTTGCCACCCTTACGTGCTCGAAGAGATGGAAGCGGCGGCGAACCCAGACCAAGAAGCCGGCGCCCAAGCGTTTGATAAATTACTGTTCAAACATATTGGGCATGCTACCAAAAACAGCGTGATGGGGCTGGTCAACGCGCTGACCGGATCGCTGACCAACCGCGCACCGGTGAGTGGCGAGACGGCCAAATACTATCGTCACCTTACCCGCATGAGTCGTGCGCTAGCGGTGACCACTGATGTGGCGATGTTGTCACTGGGCGGTGAGCTGAAACGCCGAGAAATGCTATCTGCGCGTCTGGGGGATGTTCTCAGCCATCTGTATATGGCATCGGCAACGTTGAAGCGCTATGAAGATGAAGGCCGTCCGAGCCAAGATCTGCCGATGGTGCACTATGCGCTGCAATATTGCCTAGCCCAGTGTGCCAAAGCGTTTGATGGCGCCTTTAATAACTTCCCCGCCAAAGGGGTGGGCCGCAGCCTACGGGGGCTTTTATTCCCACTCGGCATGCACTACAAAATGCCCTCTGACAAGCTGCTTAATCAGATTGCCGAGCAGTTAATGATACCGAGCGCAGAGCGCGACCGTTGGACGCACTTATGCTACGTGGGCGATAAAGCCGACGATCCGGTGGCGGTGATGGATCGTGCCTTTACTGCAATGTGGGCGTGTCGTGACACCGAAAAAGCCCTGATCAAGGCGGTGAAAGCCAAGCAGATTGATGGCAAAGCCAGCTTGGCGGATCGCTCGCAACAAGCGGTTGACCAAAACCTCATCACTGCCGAGGCCCGTGACAAACTGCTAGAGGCTGATGCGCTGCGTGCTTATGCGGTGCAAGTGGATGATTTTAAAGCCGAATGGTTTACCTCTAGCCAGTTAGAAGGCGGTGCCATTGCCAAGCCCAATCCAAGCAAAGCGGCATAAAGGTCGCTAACTTGCGCGAAAAAGCGTCTGCACCTCGCAGGCGCTTTTTTTATTGGCCTGGCCCTTAGGGCAACAATGCTGAGATCTTGCCCACTATTCTTGCCTGCAACACCTCCAACCACTGGGTATTTTTGCCCTTTTTCCGTAAAAGGGGATGCATAGGCAGGCGTTAGTATTTATCCTAGCCTCAATTTTGTGAGGGACGTTGAATATGATCATCAAACCTAAAATTCGTGGATTTATCTGTACGACCACCCATCCCGTTGGTTGTGAAGCCAACGTAAAAGAGCAAATTGACTACACCAAAGCGCAAGGCCCGATTGCCAATGCGCCTAAGCGTGTACTGGTTGTAGGTGCCTCTAGCGGCTATGGCTTGTCCTCACGCATTGCGGCAGCCTTTGGTGGCGGCGCTGCAACCATTGGCGTGTTCTTTGAAAAACCCGGCACTGAGAAAAAGCCTGGCACCGCAGGCTGGTACAACTCAGCCGCGTTCGACAAATTTGCCAAGCAAGAAGGCCTGTATTCAAAAAGCCTCAATGGCGATGCCTTCTCGCATGAAGCCAAGCAAAAAACCATCGAGCTCATCAAACAAGATCTTGGCCAAATTGACATGGTGGTGTACTCGCTAGCCTCGCCAGTGCGTAAGCTACCTGACAGCGGTGAGTTGGTGCGCTCGTCACTCAAACCTATCGGTGAGACCTACACCTCAACCGCCGTCGATACCAACAAAGATGAAATCATCGAAGCCAGTGTTGAACCGGCTACCGAGCAAGAGATTCAAGATACCGTTACCGTGATGGGTGGTGAAGACTGGGAGCTTTGGATCAACGCCCTTAATGACGCCGGTGTCCTCGCCGAAGGCTGCAAAACCGTCGCTTACAGCTACATTGGCACAGAGCTTACCTGGCCAATCTATTGGGAAGGTGCGCTGGGTAAAGCGAAAATGGACTTAGACCGTGCTGCCAACGCGCTAAACCAAACGCTTTCAGCTAAAGGCGGTAGCGCCAACGTGGCGGTACTGAAAAGCGTGGTCACCCAAGCTAGCTCAGCGATCCCGGTGATGCCGCTTTATATCGCCATGGTATTCAAGAAAATGCGCGAAGAAGGCGTCCATGAGGGCTGCATGGAGCAAATCTATCGCATGTTTACTCAGCGCCTGTATCAAGCCGATGGCAGCGAGCCAGAGGTAGATAGCGAGCGTCGCTTGCGTTTAGATGACCTAGAGCTGCGTGAAGACATTCAGCAGCACTGTCGTGACCTGTGGCCACAGATCACCACAGAGAACCTCGCCGAGTTGACTGACTACAACGAATACAAAGCCGAGTTCTTGAGGCTATTTGGCTTTGGTGTTGAAGGCGTCGACTACGACGCAGACGTGAGCCCGGTAGTGGAATTTGATGTCGAAAACATCTAAAGCCGCTTAGCAAACTCCCAAAAGAGGTCAGCCAAACACTGGCCTCTTTTTTTATTGGCTGAAAGCTAACCAAACGCACTCCAAATTATAGTTTTTCACTTTACAAGCCAACCCCAACCCAATAATATACGCCGCGTTCCGGAGAGATGGCTGAGTGGTTGAAAGCACCGGTCTTGAAAACCGGCAAGGGTTAATAGCCCTTCTAGGGTTCGAATCCCTATCTCTCCGCCACATATCAAAAAGCCGCTGCTCAGTCAGCGGCTTTTTGCGTTTATAACCCCCCGCAAATTTCTAAATTCTGACCCCACCAACATTTTAGACCCCTTTGCCTAAACACACTGCCAAGCGTCTGATAACCTAGCCCGCAAAAATTGCCCTGTAAGGCCTTTTGGACGCCGCAAACCAAAGGGCGGTAGCGTGGGTATTAAAGCAAATCCATTGGGCTTGTTGTGCCCGCAAATTGCTGACCAATCACATGGGTATAGATCTGCGTGGTAGAGAGGTCGGTATGGCCCAATAAGGTTTGAATGGTGCGAATATCGTAACCCGCCAAAAGCATCTGCGTGGCAAAGCTATGGCGAAACGTATGACAGGTAACGTGCTTATGGGTGATACCGGCCTTTTGCACTGCTCGATTCAAGGCTTTACGCACATTGGAATCATGCAGATGATGTCGGCAGAGCTTATTAGACACTGGGTGGTGGCAATAATTGTAAGAAGGAAAAATAAACATCCAGCCTGCCTTACGGTATGCATTGGGGTATTTTTTATCCAGCGCATAAGGCATGGAGGGTCCGATACCTTTTTGATTGTCGCCTTGCTGAATGTCGACAGCTCTTTCACATAATGTATGTAACTCATCGGCCAATTGATTAGGCAGCAAGGTGGTGCGTGATTTTCCACCTTTGCCATTATGAACAGTGATCGCGTTATGATTAAAATCCAAATCCTTGATGCGTAACCTCAAGCACTCATTGATGCGTAGGCCACTGCCGTACATCAGCCCACAAATCAGCTTATCTCTTGCGCCAAGGTAGGCAAAAATTCTGGCAACTTCTTCTTTACTGAGCACAATTGGAATTCGCGGCGATTTTTTGGATGGACTAAACGCAATCTTACCTAGCGGCTGGTCTAAAAACTGGTTGTATAGAAAGGCCAGTGCATTGAGTGCAACCTTTTGCGTATTCGGTGAAATTTGTTGCGCATTGGCCAAATAAGACAGAAACGTTTTTACATCCTCGTCACTGAGCTCTGTAGGGTGTTGCTTGTGATGGAAAAGGATAAATCGGCGCACCCAGTATAGGTAACTCTTCTCAGTTTTGATCGCATAGCCTCGCCGCCTGAGCTCGTGCTGAAGGCTTGCCATAAACGGGCTTTTGGTCATGATCCTTTCCCTCCATCTAAGACTGTTTATTCATACAGCTTATTGGTAGAGAAAGCCAAATAGTGTGCACGCTTTTTCGAGACACATTCACATTATCGCCGAAAGAGAAATTATTAGTTCAATATAATCAGAGGGTTACAAGTTATCCTTTGAGGATAGTGTGAACGCCTTGTCCGGGATAGGCGGCATGCACACTTTCGCAGACAAGGTGATTGCTTCAAGCGTTAAAAATGTGTTTAATTATAGGTAGTTAGTTAAAAAATGACGCGTATAACGGTTTTGACAAATCGAGCACGCGCACTAATACAATGTTATATGCCTGTGGAGGCATCATGGAAAAGCTCTTAAACATGCTTGGCTATTACAAGCGAAAAAAGAAGAAAGAATACAAGCCAATTCGTTATATTCAATCAGACGAACCGATTGATATTGGTGAGAAGTTAAAAAAGCTCATGATTGAAGGGAACAAATGGGCAAGAGAGCGAGAAAAAGAAGACTATGAATTGGTTGGTATGTTTTTTACTATTGTTCTGCTAATTGAGCATAAGTTGGTTAATCTCCTCAAGGTCATTGATGATGATATAGAAAATAAGATGCTGGGAGCAAAAATTGATGTTTTTAAGGATTTTTTAAAAATTTACACACCTGAAGAAGATGAGGATATTGAAGAGTATCGGAAGCTAATCCAGCCTTTAAATGAGATAAAGAAGGTAAGAAATTCATTAGCTCACGATGTCACTAAGCCCAGATTTGAGTATAGAGAACTAACACAAACTGATTCGTACGTGAAAAAACGACGACCTGACATGTATGATAAGTTTAAAGACTGTGAAGATGATAGAGGAAAGTGTTTAGGTCTTCTTGCCACATTTGGTTTTGTACTTTCTTTCGAAATTGCAAAACTGCGGGTAGGTATCGAGCACTAAGGCATATAACAAGTGCCTAAACCAAAGGACGCAAAACAGCAGGCTTGCGCTCCTTCGTCGCTAATTTTAGCCTGCTATTTCGCGCCGGTTAGGCAAGCGTTAGTTTCATGGAAGATATATGAACAATTTGGAATTGTTAGAACAAGCCTTACATAGTGGGGCAATAATTCATCAACCTCATGCGTTGAAAGCATTTTTATCAGCAAATTTCCTTGCTAAACGTTTTGGTGAAAATGACAAACTTTTTTCTCATACGTCTATTTTGATGGCTAATGATTCAGTTTTGGTACAGCCTACATATGAGGAATCTGTTCAAGCACCAGCATTACAAGACTTTCGTATTCAAAGAATACTGAATCGTGGTATTTATCCCGCAGCTTATCAAGCTACTTTTCAGTGGTATCAAAACAAAGGTTTTGATGAGATTTTTCGCCACTTTGCCACCAAAGCAGCATCTGCCAATGAATACTTATCCCACAATGTGACGATATTGCTTGCAATGAATAGTGTCTATAGGCAATTGAATGAACATCAGATCCCAGCCTTTCTTAATCGTTTTACAGAGTTCGTTACGTCTACGTTTTCAAATATAGATAACGTTAACTCGAAACCAGTGCCAGTAAAGGCCAGTCTCTCAGATGTATTATCATCTTGTATTGAGCAGTTTGGTTTCTTTGGACACAACTTGATCACTTTGGCTTGGCTATTACGTTGCAAAGATCAGTTATTAACATCGCTGTATGAAGCAATGCTGTCAAACTTATATGTTCAGGCCAATAGTCCTTTGGAAGACCCCGAAGATGAAATCGATCAAGTCATGTGGGGGCAATGCAAAGCTGAGCCGGGTATAGAGTCGTTTGAATCACGTATAAATTGCTTAATCTTTGATTACAAGTCAAATTTGCATCAAATCACATTTGCTGATGCTCTATGCTTGTTACAATCTGAGTTTCCGCAATATACGGCGGATTTAAATAGAATAGCGCAATATCAATGTCTTGTTCTTAAAAAATGAAACTAACAAACCAATTCAAGGCGACCCAAATCGTCGCGCGGCTTTGGGTGATTGCCGCTTCGCGTCAGTGTATCACCAAAAAGCACCCAACAATTTGGGCGCGTGATTGGGGCGTTAAAGCGAAAACTGAGAGACCTTCATGGCTTCTGACGAGTACAGAGAAATATATCGGGCTCTTCGAGAGTCACAGAGTAAATATACATATTTTTTGCTTGCCGCGGCGGGTGCCTCAATCGGTTTCTCTCTCAATCAAACCCAGGGTTTAGCGTTAACGTGGAGCCATCTGCCCCTCGGGATCGCAATTTTGTGTTGGGGCGTGAGCTTTTTTTGCGGTTGTCGTCACCTCGAATATGTTAGCTCTACTCTTTATTCGAATGCAGCCATGTTGCAGATTGAAGCAGGCCGGCATCCCAGCGTGGGAAGCCACCCTGAAATGGTTCAAGCTGCAAGTGAGGGCATTAGGCAAGCCATAGATAGCAATGTCAGCAAAGCTAGTTCCCTTGGTCAGATTCAGTTCCGAGCGTTGATAGTTGGTGCGTGTTTTTACATTGGCTGGCACGTTATTGAAATGTGGTTGCGGGCACCCGTCTGATGACTATTCCGCATCAAAGCTTTAACAAGGCCAAGCACTGGGACAGCTTTTCCTTTGCGGCTTCGCCTCCACTACAAAGCTACCCGTGTTGGCAGCGTTATAAACCATCCCATGTATCGGGACTTTTTAAAATTTGAGAGTAGTAATGGAATATAAAGAAATTTCAGTGGCAATCATTGCTGTATTCGGTGTATTTTTTACTGCAAGAGTTGCGTTAAAAAATAACAATAAGAACCTGCTTATTAAAACTGTTACAGATGAGCGGGCTGTCTGGAGGAAAGAACTAAGAGATACATGCGCAGAATTTGTGAAGTTAATATATGAACAAATGAATAATTCTAGCGTTAGTAATAAACCAAGAATTAATGAGCTTAAAGTTCATCTGAAGTTAAGAGTTAATCCAAGCTCAGATAATAAGCATCATCTTGACAAAGCAATAATTTCCCTCTCTCAAGAGCTTGTGGACATGCTTGAAAAAGAAGCAATCAAAAATGATATTCAGGTGAAATTGGTTGAGCTAGAAGGTAAAGTTCAAGAATTATTGAAACAAGAGTGGGATAAATCGAAAGGCGAAGCGCTAACGGGTGAGTTAGCAAAATGATTTATAACAAGTCATTCCAGGTGACGCCTTCGGCGCATCTGAATGAAGCGTTAGGCAAAGGAGATAATTTGAAGTATTTGCGCACTATATTTTTCATAGTAATAGGGTGTAGTGGTTTACTGTTTTCCTTTTTACTATTAGTACACGGTTATCTAAATGGAAGTGAGTTCGTTGCATTTTCTTTCGGGATTGCGCTGCTATCACTAATAACGGCTTTTTGGAAAGACGTATCCGAGTTATCTATTGGTGGAAATATTATTAAGCTGCGAGAAGTTAAATCGGAGCTTGAAGATACCGTCTTGGGTTTAAAATCATCAACGATTGAGATGCTTAAGATGCACATCAAGCTAGTCAGAAACCCTGTGAGTGATGGATTTTATTACGAAGGGGGTAACAAAGATGAAAGAATAGATAATTTCTGGTACATCTACGAAGTAATAAAAGACCTAGATATTGAAAAAGAGTTGGCTAATGAACTCAAAGAGACACTCGATGTTTTATTAAGAAACCAATTATTTTCTCTTGGGCGCTTGTGTCGAAAAACTATCCATGAGTCATATCCAACGCCATTCGACTCAACCACACAGCTACCTGCAACTCGAGATCTTCAGAAGCTAGCTGTAAAGGACGTTGAATCGAATATTTCAGTGTCGGGTTCGGATAAATCACCTGACGCGTTCCAAGATTATGTTCTTGATGGTGTGGAGCATTATGATAGGCTTTTGAAACTCTCCCAGAAATTTGCCTAACAAACAACTTAAAGGGACAAAAACACGTAGCACTTTTGCTTCGGTTTGTTTTTGAGGTTTTAGCTGGTTTGATTGGGTTAATGGGCTTGGTTTTTGCCCTTTAGTTGGGCGTTAAGCGGCTAGGAGATAATAAAAATGACATACGTAATTGAGAAATGGTCCGATATATCGGATAGGTTTGATGGTTCACTACTACTTGGAAATGGTGCTTCAATTGGCATTGATGGTAGTTTTTCCTACTCTTCATTAAAACAACATACGATTGATAATGGGTTGTTGACCCACCATGTTGAACAGCTTTTTAGTCATTTTAAGACTGATGATTTTGAATTGATCTTGCGTCTTGTATGGCAAGCCAATCGAGTCAATCTTGCTCTAGAAATTGCTGACAATGCAACTAGAAGCGCTTATGAACATGTTCGAGAGTGCTTGATTCAGGCTGTACGTAGTATCCACCCTGAATACCATGCAGTTGAGGAGCAATTTTCTGACATCGCAACTTTCCTTAGCTCCTTCAAAACAGTACTTTCTCTTAACTACGACCTGTCACTTTATTGGGTAATAATGTATGCCAATCGTGAGTTTAATGGACATAGTTTTAAGGACTGTTTCTTACGTGGTGAGTTTGATGAGGACTGGCAAAGATTCCGAGAGTCAATTAGCCGTTGGGATAGACGCAATACTTTGGTTTTTTATCCTCACGGTAGTTTGGTTTTAGCTCGAAATGTTGTGGAAGAGGAAGTTAAACTAGAAGCTGGTTCTAGGGATTTATTGCGTGCAATCCTGCGACAATGGGAATCTGGAAACTATATTCCATTGTTCGTTAGCGAGGGCACTTCAAGTCAAAAAGTTAAAGCAATTCACAACAGCCATTACCTTAATACTGTTTACCGCGAAGTGTTACCAAAAGTTGGAAACAATATAACTATATATGGTTGGGGCTTTGGTGAGCATGATGTCCATATTCTTAGGCGTATTGCCGAGTCAAATGTTACTAGAATAGCTGTGTCCGTTTTCGATGAAGATCAAGGTTATTGCACAAGAGTGCATCAGATGATTAGAGATTACTTTGGAAATGACATTGAAGTAGTGTTCTTTGACTGCACAAGTCAGGGAGCGTGGAACAACGCCGCTTAACAAGCAAATCAACACGGACTAATAAGGCTTGGTTCGCTGCGCTTACAATAATAGCCAAGCTTTATTAGCATGTTACTTGGGCGTTAAGTTTTTCAGGAGAGAGTTATCGTGTTATATATATTTTTTCTACTTGTTTTTGTTGAACTATATTTCTTTGCTATGCAACGTTCGTGCCTTGAAATAAGTAGAAATGCTGAAATAGATCCGAAGCAAGGGCGGTTAATGTTGCCTTATTGGTATGCGCTAATCTGGCCAATTAAAATTGGTAGATATTATGTTGCGTATTTGATTTATCAAAACTTAGGTATTTGGTTTGCGCTTGGCTGTCTTGCAATTCCTTTGGTTATTTCTACACTTATACCTATTCCACATCGCTATTTTATAAAAATATTCAATAAAAAAATTAAAACTAACGACGGCATTGTTAACCCATTAGAGTACATTGCGTTATCTACAGCATTAAATGATGCAGAAAAGGCTATGCACTCTGGTGGTAAAAACAACACTTAACAAGTCGTTGCACTCGGACTCGATACAGTTGTCGCGGTCTTTGCTAAAAGAAAATGCACGCAAAACAGCGCCAACTTACTCGCCGGTGAACGAGGCGTTAGGGCGCAAGGAGTAAAGTGATGATTAGTCACATAGATCATATTGTCCTTACAGTTTCCAACATAGAAAAATCAGTAGATTTTTACAAGCGGGTTTTGTGCATGGATGAAGTCACTTTTTCCAACGGTCGGAAAGCTGTAACGTTTGGAAATCAGAAAATTAACTTTCAGCTTCTGGGTCAAGAACCACGAAATATAGCCAATGTGGGTTCAGGTGATATTTGCTTAATTACTGATTGGTCGTTGGCGTCAGTGATAGAGCATTTGGTCAAAGAAAATGTCAAGATCATTGAGGGTCCCGTAGAAAAATCAGGAGCTGTTGGTTCAATCCAATCGGTCTATTTTTTGGATCTTGATAAGAATTTAATCGAAGTCAGCGTATACCAATAGGTTCTGCGCCCTAACAATAAAATTTAAGGGTGATTCACAACGCTAATCGCTCTCACTTCAAGCAAGTTTAGTGTTTATGGCACAATGCATTAGGTAGGTGGTTAGCGTTGTTCACACCTTAATTTGGCGTTATGTGAAAAATTTGAATTTATCGATAAGTCAGAGAATTATGAAATTAAATAGTAGAATCGTTGGGGATGCTGGTGAGTATCTAGTTGCGTACAATCTGAGCCGCAGAGGTTTAGCTGTAGCACTTATGAATCAAGGTGCTCAAGGTGTTGATATGCTTGTTACAAACGATGGCAAAGATGTAGTTAGTGTTCAAGTAAAATCTTCTCAGGGACGGAATCAACCAAGGCAATGGATGGTGGGTAAGCATCAACCAAGTCCTTCTGCACATTTTTTCTATGTGTTTTGCAATATATGGGAAGATGAGAGCAAGGAGCCTGAAGTATTTGTTGTTCCAAGCGAAGAAATAAGTAAATCAGTTAATTGGGAGGCAAATGTCCCGTTATTTAAAATTAAGGATCCGAAAAAAGAGGAAAAATACTTATATGGTTGGGAGCAAATAACAAATTTATTTTCTTTGAGTGAATGATTTTTTATTTTCACATAACAAGCGCTTGCAGGTTGACACCAAAACAGGAGTGTTTTTGTGCAGCTGAAGCGGGCGTTATGTGTAAAAGAGATTCTTATGAAAGATGATGTGGTTGATTTACAGAGTATTTTCCAGTCCGTATCTAAGCAGATAAAGCTTGATTATGATGAATTGGCGGAGCACATCCCTCATTTTGGCGAAAGAGGAGAGGGCAGGGAGCAAGTCGTCATCAAGCTTCTTCGAGAATACCTACCTGAACGTTTCGGAGTGAATTCTGGTTTTATTGTTGATGTTGATGGTAATGTTTCTCAACAAACAGACATAATAATTTACGATAGATTTGTTGCACCAAAGTTCAAAGTCACGAGTAGTAAATATTTATATCCTTGCGAGTCTGTAGTTGCTGCCGGAGAAGTGAAGAGCTTTCTGGACAAAAATCAGTTGTTAGATTCCCTCAGAAAACTAAAAAGAGTTCGAGCGCTTGATCGCACGGGCCGTGGTAAAAATCGAGTTCGTATGGGTTACCATTATCGAATGAATGAGGAAGGTTTATCTCCAGAGAAGCACAATTGCGATGCAATATGGACGTTTGTTTTTTGTTCTGACAGCCCTGCGCTAAAAGTAGTTACCGAGAATTTTATAGAGGAGCTTAGCCAAGAGGCAAAACATTTGTGGCCAAATATGATTTGCGTGTTAAATAAAGGGATTATCTCGTATCATTCAGATTCCGGCCTGATAACAGATCCAAGGAAAGCAGTTGGTGTGTATCATAGTTTAGAGTCTGAGTCAGAGTATGCACTTCTAAAATGGTTCATGCTCTTATGTGGCGATATTTGTGATAATCATATTTCGGCGATTGATATGGTCAATTACCTAAAGTCACCAAGAACTGAGAATAGGCGGTATCCAATACACACATAACAAGTAAATCCAGGTGACGCCTACAGCGCACCTGATTTAGGCGTTATGTACTAAAAGGAATGTTGAGATGCTCTACAAAATAGAAGAACAAGCTAACGTATTTGAAAAGCTAGACCCCGTAGAGTTCAAAGATTTTTCTAGTTTCGGAAAGCTTGAGAAAGATTTAGAAAACTTAATTGCAAATAGTATTTTAGATGTATTGTTTGAGGATGCTAGGTTAATGCCTGTTTTTCAGGAAAGGCAATGGCAAGCAGAAGCTGATATATATGCACTTAATGAAAGTGGTGAATTAGTTATATTTGAGTTAAAGCGTGCATCAGCTGCTCAAGATGCTGTTCATCAAGCACTAAGGTATGCACAAGATGCAGGCCAATGGAGCTACCAAAAGTTAGAAAGAAAGTTCAAAGAATATACCAAAAGTGAAATGTCGCTAGTTGAAGCTCACAGAGAGGCTTTTAATCTTGAGTATCAATTAGATCCAAAAGAAATAAACAATAAGCAACACCTATTGGTTATCGGTAGTGCAGCAGATGAATCATTAATATCATCCGTAGATTACTGGAAGAAAAATGGAATATCTATTGATTTTTTGCCATATCGAGTTTACGAACTTTCTGGAGAAAAGTACTTTGAGTTTTTTGCTCTTCCATATGATAAACATAAAAATCCGAGTGATGTGAAAGGAGTGCTATTCGACACAAATCGTAGTTGGGATGAAAACTCTATTTGGTCAATGATGGATAATAGTCGTCTTGAAGCATATGGCGATGCGAAGAGGTTCGTTCATCATGTTCATGTGGGAGATATTGTTTTCTTTTCGCACAAATGGTGTGGCCTAATAGCTGCCGCAAAAGTCAAGGGTGAGGCCAAAGCTCCAGACAGCGAAACTTTGTATCGAGATGTGGATTTTTTAACTCCTATACCGAACCGCAAAGATAATAAATTGTTGGCTATGCCTTTTTCTGAGGTTAGCTCAAAAACAGGTAAAAGTTTCTTTTGGGCTCGAACTATAAAAGTACCTTATCTTACAAAAAATGAAGCGCTTGAGTTGGTTGAAGAGCTTAACAACTATCTGCGCCGTACATAACAAGTCAAGACTGTCGGACTGCTTCGCAGCCACAGCTTGAAACGTTACATGTTATCGAAATAGTTCGGAATGGGTGCCAATTCGAGCCAGTTTGATAGAGGTGTCATCGACTTTGTAAATCAAAACTAAATCCGGTTTTACGTGGCAATCTCGATAATTCTGCCAGGGAAAACGTATGAAGATCCGCGCCATGACTGGGTTAGCGATTTAATGACTTAGTTGTCAATTAAGGCTTAAAACCGTGCGTTGTATCATCTTTATTAATTAAAACTAGTGAAAATCAAGGATCAATTTGTTGATCATTTTCAGTGCGATTTAATGGTCTCCTAATGTTTAGGAGATTAAAAATGACAGAAGAAAAAAGTCCATTTATGCATTTCGTTTCCATCAAAGATATTCGCCAAGAAGGAAAAGTTGAACATACGTTATCAGATATTATTTTGATAACGATCTGTGCGGTTCTTTCTGGCCATGATACTTGGAAAGGTATTAGTGATTATGGCCGTAAGCAGCGCGATTTCTTATTACGTTTTGGCTTTTCAGGTAAAACGTCACCGTCGGCAGATACGATCGCAAGAGTGATGGGAACCATCAGTCCAAAGGCATTACAAAAAGCCTTTATAGAATGGATGAAATCCTGTCATGAATTAACGGATGGCGAAGTGGTTGCCATTGATGGAAAAACATTAAGGGGCTCATATAATCGAGCAACAGACCAAGCTGCTATTCATATGGTTAATGCATTCGCAACAGCAAATGGTGTATGCCTCGGACAGTCGAAAGTAAATAGTAAAACCAATGAGATTACGGCCATCCCTAAGCTGCTGGAATTGCTCGATATTTCAGGTTGTTTGATTACCATAGATGCTATGGGTTGTCAGCACAAAATCGCACAGAAAATCATCGATAAAAATGCTGATTACTTGCTTGCTGTTAAAGGAAATCAAGGCAGGTTAGATGAAGCGTTTGATAATTATTACCGCCCCTCAATGCTTCAAAATTTTGATGGCGATAGCTATTCATCACAAGAGAAATCGCATGGGCGTTTGGAAACACGATGTGCCCTGATTAATACTAATTTAAGTGTATTAGGTGATTTGGCTTATGATTGGCCTGAACTAAAAACGATGGGCATCATGGTGAGTGTTCGACAAGAAGGCAAACACGCCGAAGAATCCGATATTTCTGTGCGCTATTATATAAGTTCAAAAGCACTGACAGCGAAAGAGCTTCATGATGCCACGCGCTCACACTGATTAATTGAATCAATGCATTGGCAACTTGATGTTGGATTAAAAGAAGATGCTTGCCGAATAAGAGTCGATGACCGAGCGGAAATTTTTGCACGAATAAGGCAAATGGTTCTGAATTTATTAAAGCAAGAGAAGAGTTTTAAAGCCGGTATTCAACGCAAGCGAATGATGTGCGCGATGGACCAAGAGTACCTGGCGACCGTGCTGGGAAGCCTTTCGTGACGGGGATGTTCATGCGTTTTCCGTGATAATTCTGCCAGTTTCCAGACAAAGAATGATCAACGTATTTTTCCGGTAGTGTTTCCCCGAGCTGTAATTGTTTAATGACATGACCGACTTCAACTACATCGGGAATCGAAAGTTTTGCTATTTTCTTGAAGTCCTTTTTAAATTGTCTTGAGTACTCGAGTTTAAGCATTGTCGGTCTTACCGATATTGAATTCTTCGAATAGCTCTTCAATATTGCTGGCGGTATTTGCCTTGCCGGACTCGAGCTCGGAGATGGCTGAGGCTGTTGCTGCATTGGGTTGCTTGACTTTAAGCTCAAAGGGTATGCCGCCGTAATTAACGACCGCTTTGGCAAAAAGCTTTATTGCTTGAGAGGGGCTAAGTCCCATGTTCTCGCAAACGTGAGTAAACGCTAACTTGGTGTCGTGGTCAATTCGGGTGCTCAGCATTTCGTTTTTCATAACATCACCAAATGTGTGAATCTGTAATACAATGTGATACAAAGTATAGCAAAAGCATGTAACAATGCCAAGCAGGGCGACCCATTTTTCGTTGTGCCTGCGGCTTCACTACAAATGGGCACCTGTTGGCGGCGTTAGGGCACCGAGTTCGAGGAACAAAATATATGGCTCTTAGTGTAAGTGAAATCGCTGCGTGGTGGGGTGCCTTAGTCGCAACGATAGTGCTAGTTTGGGACGTATTTAAATGGATAAGCAACGGCCCCAAGTTATCAATGCTTTTATCTCCAAATATGCAGGTACTCGGAGATCCATCCCGAGAGGGTAAAACTTGGGTTTCTATTACTATTTCAAATACCGGAAGTTGTCCAACAACTCTTAAGGGGGTTGGTATCGAGTTCTATGATTCATTTGCTCAGAGATTGCTGGGAAAGCCAAGCCATGCGGCTTTATTTCCTAACCCAAATGATAATTTACCACTACCGCGCGTTATCCAGCCAGGAGATGAATGGACAGGCCTTATCCCACAAGAAAGAGTCGATAAAGATCTTTCATTGCAATAAATGGCTCATGAAGGGCACCTTATGGTATGGGCATCACAGTCCCATTCAAAAAGAAGCAAGCGATTAAGGTTGGTAATTGAGCGCGGTGGAAATAACGAGCCCTAACAATCAGCGGCAGAGCGACAGTGGACTTGATCCGTTTTACTGGACACGCATCGACGACCTGAGGAGGTCAGTATGCCAGCCTATAAAACGGGTAAAAAGACAGCGCAATATTCACTAGACTTCAAACTGAAAGCGGTTGAATGGAGCTATGAGACGCATCGAACAGTGAAGTCGGTTGCAGAGGCGCTTGATATCCATCCATTCATGCTATCGAAATGGCCTAAAGCGTATCGAGATGGAGAGTTTGGTATGGTCAAGTCCCTAAAAAATAAAGTGAAGCCAGACAAGGCGAAGGATGAGTTATCGGCGCTCAAGCGACGGATCACGGAGCTTGAAGAGGAGAACGATATCTTAAAAAGTGGCAACGCTTTCAAGCAGAACAAAGGCGCAAGCCTACCGATTCGTAAAGCAATATAGTGATGTTTACTCAGTAAAGAAGCTGTGTAGGCACCTTTCTGTGCCTCGTAGTGGCTATTATGATTGGCTAAGCCGCGGACAGTCAGGACACGCGCGCGCAGATAGTGGGCTAGGCGCAGAGATAGCGTTCATCTACCGTAAAAGCGAAGGCAGATATGGGAGTCCTAAAATCCATGCGGCGTTGAAGGCAAAAGGTCTCGCAGTGAGTCGTAAGCGTGTGGCCCGCTTGATGCGAGAAGCCGGTTTAAAGGCGAGAGTGGACCGTGTTTACCGTCGTCAGAAAAAGAGTCGGACGTTCTTTAAAGGACTCGTCAATCGACGTTTAGAACAAGAAAAAGCGAGCAAAATCAATCAACAATGGACCGCGGATGTTACCTACATAAAAGTAGGAAACCGATGGGGCTACTTAGCGGTAGTGATTGATGTTTACTCAAAAAAAGTACTTAGCTGGGCACTCAGCGACAGACTTGATTCAAACTTGACGATGTTCACCATCGTCAAAGCACTCGCTAGCCGAAAGCCTAAACGGGGACTGCTATTTCATACCGACAGAGGGCGCGAGTATTGTGCGGATAGGGTGCGACATTTACTGGCGGAACACGGTGTTGAGCAGAGCATGAATCGGCCAGGGAAATGTACGGATAATGCAGAAGTCGAGTCGTTCTTTAAATCGCTTAAGGGCGAGTTAATCAAAGATGCACCGATTGCTAACTTAAGGCACTTACGAGAGAAGCTCAGAAAATATATTCAGTACTTTTATAATCGAACACGGTTACACAGTAGCATTGGCTATATGTCGCCGATAGCGTTTGAAAAACAATGTACTTAACGAAAGACGTGTCCGTTAAAGTGGATCAACATCATTCAGCACGCTTGGCATTTTTAGGTCGAGTCAGTTTTAGTGATTAAGGTGTTCAAATTGAGTGTAGTGGTAGCGTGCTTCACACCTTAATTGGGCGTTATGGCAAAAAAAGGAGTTCTAAATTGAAATACACAGTTTTATTGTCTTGCATATTACTAATTTCTGGCTGTGTAAACATGGCTGCGAAAAAGCCGACGGTAAGTTATTCTTCATCCATAGTTGATACCCTGAGCCAATATTATGAGGCATCGCAAGCGGGACTTATTAGTCCATATAAGTTGTTCGACCCTTCAGGGAAGAATCCAGGAATTGTGGACGGCAACGAATATAGAATGTTCAGACGTTGGTGGTGCCTAGATTCGAGTTCGACGAAGGGAGAACTTGAGAGTCTTATCAATGGCCATTGCAGTGCCAACGGCGGAATCTATAAAAATGGTTGGTGTAGCGATAAAATTTCTGAATCGCCCATTTATAAAGTTTCTATTGGTAAAGCGGGCATGGTGGGAGAGAAATCAAGCACAGCTTTCTGTAGCGCAGGTGAAGACATCGGTGTTTTGGCGTATGAAAAAAACTCAAAAATTTCAAATCAGAGTTGGCTCGATATTTCCACGGCTAAACTTGGATTTGAATCTCCGACTGAGTTTACACAAAGATTAAAAATGGAGAGAGAAGAAAAATGGCGCACGTTACAAGAAAAGCTTAAAAAGCAAGCTGAGCAAGGAAATTTAGTTCTAGCGTCAAAAATAGGCACAAGAATATGCAAGGACTTTGATCGTGGTGATCATGTTTATGTTGGATACATAGAAGACAAAACGGATGAAAAAGTAAAAATTAATGTAGCTCAAGCTGTATACAAAAGGGATGCTCGTTTTACTGTCAATGGGTTCCAGCCAACTTTAATTTGGGACTACCCCAATAATTGGTATGTCTGCGAATAGCGTCATGCCATAACAAGGCGCTCACTGGCAAATTTGCCAGTGAACGCAGCGTTATGCACATTGACACCTGATGCGTTACAGGTTACAACAAGGAGATGATTCGAAGCTTTAAACACAAGGGCTTGGCGAAATTCTTCAAGTCCGGCTGCACTGCAGGGATCCAAACCGCTCATGCAAAGAGGCTTCGGCTTATTCTCGGTAGGCTCAATGCGGCTTCCGGCGCCAAAGATATGGATTTGCCGGGCCTAAGGCTCCACGAACTTTCCGGCAACCGGTCGGGAATCTGGGCTGTGACGGTAAGCGATAACTGGCGCGTCACGTTTCGGTTTGAGGATGGAGACGCCGAGGTAGTGAATTACGAAGACTATCATTGAGGTACCCCTATGTTGATGCACAACCCTCCCCATCCCGGTGAAGTCATACGAGAGCTTTTCCTAGAACCCCTTGGCCTATCTGTTACAGCAGCTGCGGAGGCGCTCGGGGTGAGCCGGAAAACGTTAAGCGCCGTTTTGAATGGCAAAGCCGGTGTTAGTCCGGAAATGGCTATTAGGCTTTCTATTGCTTTTAATACCTCATCGGAGAGCTGGCTAACGCAGCAGTCCCAATATGAACTGTGGCATGCTGAGCAACACCGTAAAGACCTTAGGGTCAAGAAGCTTGTCGCAGAGTAGTAGAGCACATAACCAAGCATATTAAATGCGTTTCTTCTGTCGCCAGACCTCGTTTCACGCGGCCGTTTATGGCAGGTGTTAGCACCAAAAAGTTCAGATATGGCAAAGGTTAAGAAAAAGCTCACTCCGGCTCAAAAGAGAGCAAAGAAAGCCGCGAAAGCAGAGCGGCAAAGGAAGTACCAGTGGATTTTTATGAATGGCAAGCAAGTCAGAATAAAGCGGCCACCAACCGCGGATGGTATTCCTATAGATCAGTTCA
This sequence comes from Salinivibrio sp. ML323, assembly GCF_001995745.1. Lineage (NCBI taxonomy): Bacteria > Pseudomonadati > Pseudomonadota > Gammaproteobacteria > Vibrionales > Vibrionaceae > Salinivibrio > Salinivibrio sp. ML323. The sequence continues at coordinate 144,319 of NZ_MUES01000005.1, forward strand.
TTGAGGAAAATGCTGATCCGATCTGGCTCCATCAGAATGAGATGTGGGAGCAGATGCCGGTTGAAGGCGCTCTTTCTGCTCCTGAGCCGTCTACCGAATTAGATGCAACAGAAGACGAGGACGGAACACCATTTTGACTTTTTAGCCACAGGTGTTCAGTTTGAGCAGTGCTAATTGGGCGTTAGCGGTGTTGATAATACCTACAATGTAATGCATGAGTCGTCTTATCTTTGACTGGAATCCTCGCAAGAAAGCCGCTCATCGCAAGAAGCACAAGCTCTCGTTCGACGAGGCCAAAACCGCCTTTACAGACGAGTTCGGCCGTTTGATAGCAGACCATTCTGATGAGAGGACCGGTTCATAGTGCTAGGAGCGAGCATCCATTCTCGCTTGCTGGTGGTGCCACTGCGTGATCATTACGATTGTGGTGTCGAGCCCTTTGAATCGCTGTCTATCTTAGTGACACCAAACTGCCGTCAGCGTGGTGTCGGCAAGGCACTGATTTCAAGGTGGGTCAAAGAGGTTGAAAAGAGGGGACGTGTCGCCCGATATCGCGCCAACCGGGAAAATATTGCCTCTCGACGCCTTTGCGAGTCGTTAGGCTTTGTTGCTCACAGCCATATTCAAATACTGGCAGAACTATGAGTAGCGGCAACGACCCAATACGCATTGGTGGAGTTATCGCAATATGATAAGTGGGAGAGGCGTTTGTGGCTGATGTTCATGGAGATTGAATGCTGTCTGTAGACCCCTCCATTGAGACTGTTGATGATTCATTTTTAAGGGCGTTTTTGAGTATGACGAATTGGCTACGGGCTTTACTCGTGTTTGGGGCTTTGGCGGTCTCTTTTTCATCGATGGCGCAGTCGCTACCCGAAGGAGCGATCCAAGAAGGATCGCTAGCTAATCAAAAATTGATCCAAGATGCCATGGCAGGGGTGCTGGTTACGGTGGCTTCACAAGGCTGTGAGAAGCCAGAGGAATTTGTGCCTTATGTGCGGGAAATGCCATCAGGCGAGGTAGGTACAAGGGTGTGGCGGGAGCTATGGATTGTCGAAGGCTGTGGTGACAGCTATCCGATAAAACTTCGCTTTCAGGAGTCGGGAGCTGGCGCCGCGAATTGGATAATTGAATAAACAAGGATGCTTATGAATACAGAACAACAGGCATTTTTAAACGCCTATCTTGCCACTCTAGGTGACGCCGAGCGTCAGGCGGTGCCTGAAACGATTGCCGAGTACTTTTGCGCGGATGAATACAATGCTAACGAATGCGCCCGTTTGATTGATCAAGGCATAAAACGCGCATCGTGCAGCCTAAAAGCATGCTACGAGATCGAAAACGAACCTTACCCGCAAGTCGGACGTTTAACCGTGGTGCTTAATTGGGCGCAGCAGCCGGTTTGTATTATCAAGGTGACTGAAGTGAGCGAGTGCCCGTTTGATCAAGTGACTGCTGAATTTGCCGCTGCGGAAGGTGAAGGCGACAAGAGTTATGCATGGTGGCGGCAGGCGCATTTTGCGTTTTTTGAGCAAGAGGGACAAGCACTCGGCGTGCCGTTTACAACCCAATCCCCTTTGGTGTTAGAGCGTTTTAAGAAAGTCTATCCACTCGATAATCATGAAACTGAGCAGGTAAGCGCATGATAAAACAAGTCGGTCAAACGCCCATCCAACCCGAACATTTGGCGCGCTGCCACTGCGGAGCGGTTGTGTTAGCCCTTACGTTACCCAATGGCATTGAAAAACCCAGACGTTGCGATTGCTCGATGTGTCGACGCCGCGGCGCCATTGTTGGCTCAGTCAAGCTTGCACAATTGCGTGTCGTTGCTGGCAGTGAACAACTCAGTGTCTATTCCTTTAATACCCACACGGCTAAGCACTACTTCTGCTCACGCTGTGGCATTTACACCCATCACCAACGTCGCTCCAATCCGAGTGAGTTTGGATTCAATATTGCCTGCTTAGATGGCGTCAATCCGTTTGAGTTGGAGAATATTCCCGTGATGGATGGGGTTCATCATCCAGCGGATCGCTAAGTTTTACAACGCCTCTGGATAGTGCGTTTTCAGTAACTCTTCGACTACCGCCAGGTTCTGTCCGAGTTTTCTCAGTGCCAGCAGGCGTGTTTTGCTAAATTTGGCATCTTTAGGCACCAAGCGCATGATGTAGGCGGCGCGTTTTCCTTGGTAGACGTCCTCTGATTTATGGAAAAAAGCGTTACAAAAAAGCAGCGCATCACCTGCATCCAACGCAGGGGTCACTTTGCCCTTCTCCATATAGTCATACTCTTGCTGGGTGATTTGAAATGGCGGGTGCTCGGGCACCGACGGGTCGGCAATGCGCACCAGTGAGTGCAATTGATTGGCTTCGCGGATCAGCGATAGGCGCACCGCGCCTTCTTCCATCACGATAGATAGCTGCCCTGATCCGAGTTCTTTCACGGGGGTCAGTGGAATCCATACCGTGAGCATATCTTCCGGCCGCTCCATAAAGCCAATTGAGTCAAAATCAGTATGGAAAGGAAAGCCTTGATCGTCAGGCGTTTTCTCCAAATATAAGTCAGCCAAAATGCGATAGTCTGGCAGCAGTGCCTCAATAGTGTCAGCGATGTTGAGATCTGGATCGCGGAAGACCATGGGTCCATAGATCGCCTTTTTGTAGATGTCGGCATACCAAGTTTGCCCATTGGGCATTGCGTCGAGTTTGGCAGCAAGAGCCGTTTGTGTCTCTTGGCTCAGTGCACCAGGGACGACTTTGCCGTGATGAGGAGAGAGGTTGTCGAGAAAGTCCGGGCGAGCTGGCATAGAAGCTCCTTGAGGGGGATCTAAAACCTAGAGTGTTACCTATAGTTTAGCAAATCACCGTCGTCACTGAATAACGGCGGTGGGTGAGGTCAGTGTACTGACCGAAAAAGCCCCTACAAGATTAAGCGTAACTGACCACCCGATTGCGCCCAGAGAGTTTGGCGTTATATAAAGCGTCATCGGCATGCTGGTAGAGGTGCTTAGCATCGAGCATGGCGGCGTCGAGCTCTGCACAGCCAATTGACACGGACACACGGATAGCGGGGGAATAGTCGAGAATCGAGTGGTGATCATAAATTGCTTCGCATAGCTTAGAGCCGCAGTGTTGCGCCGCTTGTTGGTCGGTATTAGGCAACAGACAAGCGAACTCTTCCCCACCAATACGATAAATGTTGCTGTGCAGAGGAAGGTGCGCTTCGAGCAAAGACGCGAAAGCTTCGAGGACTTGGTCGCCAACGATATGGCCGTAATTATCGTTGATGCGTTTAAAATGGTCGATATCAATAATAAGCAGGGATAGGGGTTGATGTCGGTAACGGGCTTTGTCGCCAAAGCGAGCAAGGTCGCTGGCAAACTGACGACGATTGTATAGTTGTGTGAGCGGATCGGTCGCGGCTTGGCGCATTAATGCTTGTTCTTCCGCCTTTCGCTGACTGATATCCCACATTACACCGGCGACCACACCTTGAGGCTTATTTTTAGGACCGTTATTGGTGGTGATTTCTACCCACGTATATTCGCCATTGTCGCGTTGAACCTGCAAGTCCATTTTTAGCTCGTTACCAGCGGGAGATAAAAAGTGGCGCACCCGTGAGAAAAACGCTCGACGATACCGAGGATGAATGCGGCGCAGCCAGTGCCGGCTGGTGTAAGTGCGAGAGTCACGAATGCTGCTAATGCCAATGTCGCCGATGATCTCTGACGAGCACCAGCAGATGCCGCGTTGTACATCCACTTGCCAAGTGCTGCAGTGGGTATTGTCTTTAATGATGTCTATTTGGCGTTGTTTAGAAAACAGCTCGTTTTTTAGCACAGTGCTAGCGATCAGATGTCCCGTCGCGCGCAGCAAGGTCACATCGCTTTCTGACCACTGTTGTTCTCGCTCGCAATCATCAAACCCCAGCGTTCCCCACCATTTATTATCGACAATGACGGGGATGGTTAACATCGATAAAATGCGCTGTTGTGTTAAGTAGCGTTTGAGCCAAGACGAGGGTAACTGATCAGTAATGACCGCTTGGTATTCGCCCCGCTGTCTGCTTTCTATCAGCTCACGGTATTCGGGGTGCGCGAGGCTAGAGCTGAAATGATTAAAATGAGGGAGGCGAATTTGCGCGTACTTTTTCTCGTTTGCCCATTCGAAGACATAATCCTGCAAAATATCGGTATCGCTGATCGCTAATACTTGAAACACCCACACACGACTGACTTGCGTCACCGCGCCAATTTCCGCGAGCAAGTGATTAATATTGGCAAGTCTATCATCACCACTGACCAGCATGTCTGCACCGCGTAGCACAGCCGACAGCAGGTCGACATTCAGCTCAGAGAGCTGGTGTCTATCAAGTTCAGGTTGGATCCCGGTTAGGATGGTCATGCCGATAGTCCATTATCTACAAAGTCACCACTGTCTTGAGCGTAGCAGGCGTGTGTATAAATAGTTAACACGGAACGTATTAAGTGTTCAGTGTTGTGGGTCACGTTTGCGTTTAGTCGTGCTCGCCCTGTTAGTAAAAATAGACATAATAATCGCCACAGTGGAATGAACCTTGTGACAGTGTGACTGGCTCACACACCTTGATATGGAAATAAGCATGAGAAAGTCAGTGGTAATAAAACAAACCCTAACCCGTTTATGTGTGAATGATGACTGTTACGCGATGCACAATATTGTTGATGCCAGCGTTGAAGAGCTCACGTGGAAAGATCACCTGCTGAGGATGTTAGGGCTAGGAATACTAAGCGCGAGCTTTTTATTTTTTATGTTGGTCGGTGAGCTGCCTTACGCGGAGTACTTACCTGCCGTGGGCTTTGTTGCAGGTGCGTTGTTAGCTTTGCTGACTAGCGCAAAATACGTGCTACGCATTGAATATAGCCACCAGGATGACACGGGCGTGCAGTGGCTGACCATCGCCAAAAGTGGGAAGAAAACAGATAAGTTGCTTTTTGATCAGCACGTCGCACAATTAAAGCGGTTGTTAGTCTCGTAGCCACGCCGGTGGTGATGTTTATCGAGCGGATACACCAAGGGCCTGCAATTTAACAGGCCCTTTTTCTTGTTGATCGCATTATTTATTGATGGCGCGAGGGCGACCGCTTTCATCAATCGCAACATAATTAAAGGTCGCATGGCTCACTTTGCTGCGATCGCCTATCTCATCATGGCTAACGGGCTTAACCCAGACCTCAAGCTCAATAGTGATCGAGGTATTGCCGATACGTTGACACGTCCCATAGCAGCAGACTACATCGCCAACACTGACGGGCGATTTAAACGTAATGTCGTTGACTGACACAGTAACGACACGTCCACCAGAGATCTCTTTGGCGAGGATCGCGCCAGCTAAATCGAGCTGGGACATGATCCAGCCGCCAAAAATATCGCCATTGGCGTTGGTGTCGGCGGGCATGGCTAATGTACGAAGCAGCAGTTGGCCGCGGGGGCAGTTGTTTTTGTTGTCAGGCATGGCTCTCTTCACATCTTATTCAAAAGGGGCTAGCCCCTTTTTTTCAGGATAAGATTAGAATTGTGACCGCTAACACAGCATTTGGGCAAGTTTTTATTGGTCTGAGTTGCTCTCTTTGGGTAGATGGCGGTAGATATACACCCCAGTTGCAATCATAAACAGGAAGGTCAGGATCAAAGTGCCGAAGACCTTAAAGTTCACCCAAGCATCAAGCGGCATGCTGTAAGCGACATAAATATTTACCCCGGCTAAAAGCGAAAAGAACCCGATCCAGGCCCAGTTAATGGTGCGCCACACGCGTTCTGGCAGTGTGATCTCTTTGCTGAGCATATTCTTGATTAGCGGTTTACCCATCGCCTCGGACACCGCCAAGCCAATGGCAAACAAGGCATACACGATAGTTACCTTCCACTTGATGAAGTTGTCATCGTGAAAAAATAGCGTCATGCCGCCAAAGATGGCGACCAAAACGGCAGTGATGATTTGCATCTTTTCCACGCGTTTATACAAGGCCCAAACCAGTACAACTTGCACCAGGGTGGCGATGATCAGTGCCCCTGTTGCTATATAGATATCGTAAAATTTGTATAAGGCAAAAAAGATAATCAGAGGAATAAAATCAATTAGTTGTTTCATAACGCCGCCGCGTGACTCGGTGTATTTAAGCTAAGTATGTACGCAGTGTACCCAAATGCGCAGGGAGGAGAAACGACAAGGCGGTGAGAGGCCAAATCACAAGGTAGGCGCCTTGGCAGGGGATGCCAAGGCGCGTTGAGGATTAAATCCAATCCCAGCCGAATACCAGTAGCATCAGTATCGGGCAGATAACGCGAACGTAGCCTGGCCAGATTTTCCAAAACCAGGTTTCGCCAAGCTCAGGGCTACCTTGCACCAGCTCTTTCAAGATTTCGTTGCGGTGCCATAGCCAGCCTGCAACCAGAGCAAACAGCAGGCCAAGGATAGGCTGTGCGTACTCGGTGGTGACGGTAACCACTAAACCAAACAGATCGCCAAAGTTGTAAACAATCACTGCCGAGGCAATGGTGATAAGGCCGCCAATCCACCATACCGCTTTCTCTCGTGATTGACGGAATTCCTCGGTTGCACAAGCCACTGGCACTTCAAGCAATGAGATGGCTGAAGTGAGGGCGGCAATGACCATCAGCAGGAAGAAGGCAAAACCGATAAAGATGCCCGCTGTTCCCATGGTGTCGAACATGGCAGGCAAGACGCTGAACACCAGTGTATCACTGCTGAGGAGCGCGCCTGCCTCGCTGTAGATCGCCACACCATTATGTTGGGCAACAAACATCGCCGGCATGATCAACAGCCCGGCAATAAAGGCGATGCCGGTATCCAGCAATGCGACTTGTGCAGCGGTTTTAGGGATGTTGGCGGTCTTGGACAAATACGAGCCGTACACCATCATCACACACACACCCAACGAGAGTGAGAAAAACGCTTGCCCCATGGCACTCACGACCAATCCCGGCGAGAGGTGCGACATATCTGGGATCAGGTACATCTTAAGCCCTTCCATCGCGCCGGGCTGGAACAAGATGTAAATCACCATGATCACGAACAGTAAAAAGAGGACGGGCATTAAACGTGAGGACCAACGCTCGATCCCGTTAGCAATACCATTACGGACCACCAGAATCGTTGGCACCATAAAGCACAGCATCAATGCGAGGTTACGGGTTTCGCTAAACGACTCTAACCAGGCGGCTGCATCGGTAAAGCCTGTTAATGCAAGCAAGGGTGAGACCATATAGCCCACCAACCAACCGGCCACAATGGTGTAAAAGCTTAAAATGCCAGTCGCGCCGAGTAAGCCGACTAACCCAAGTAACCGACCAATCCATTTTTGTCCGCCGGATACCGCTGACAGTGAGCGAACGGGGTTGGCATTGCCATAGCGTCCAATAGTGAGTTCTGCTATTAAAAGGGGATACGCGAGGACAAAGACCATCAGCAAATAAATAAACAGAAAAACGGCGCCGCCGTTTGAGGCTGTTTGCGTGGGGAAGCCCCAAATGTTGCCGAGCCCAATGGCTGAGCCAGCAGCCGCCAAAATAAACCCTAATCGGGATGAAAATTGTGCGCGTTGTGTGTTTGCCATACCTACTCGATATTGTATTCGATAATTGATTGATTTTTATGGGCGCATACTCAGTTGCGCCCGTCATACGCTTGCTCAGTGTGTAAACTAATAATTACACATTGAAGCAAGTCATTCCCTCTATAAAGACTCGTCAGTAAACCAGTTTATGCGTAAAATTTGAAGATCATGCCGTATGTAATACCACCGTATGGCTGTATTTCCCCACATTCTCTCTCCGCGTGAATACTTCTTAGTCATTAGTAAGGGTAATCCGCTGCCTTTAGTGAGTATCACAGTGGCTTTCTCTACTGCAATTATTGATTTAACACATTGTTAACATTGCTGCTTTGGGTCACGTTAACATGCATGATCTAATGTATTTAGCATCATGTTGGTGTGTTAGCTGTCACGATTTTTCCGCCGCGTGTCTTTTTCTAAAGACAAATCATGGCTTGCACCGATTGGCAAGCTAGGCAGAATAGAGAAGGCGAGAGAACAGGCTTTCGTCAGTTACTATTAAGGTGTGCAATTAGGCATGGAAAAAGTCTACGAGATCGTGACCTTACTGTTGCTGTTGGTCTACTGGTTAACCATTGCTGGGGTGACAGTCCGCGTGGTATTCAAGCGTCGCGCGCTGGGTGTATCGATCGCTTGGTTAATGATTATTTATATCCTCCCGATCGTGGGGGTGATTGCCTATCTGCTCTTTGGTGAGCTGAACCTCGGTAAAACACGTGCAATGCGCGCGAAAGCGATGTTTGAGCCATATCGTCAATGGCTGCTCAGTTTGCAGGCGTGCCCGGCACATCGTCCTCAGCACATTAGCGAGCAGTCTCACCATGTTAATCGCCTCTGCCACGCCCGAATTGGTGTGCCGGAGCTCACCGGTAATCAGCTGGCGTTGCAGACCGAGCCCGCTGATATTCTGAAGTCAATAGCACTTGATATTCGTCAGGCGCAGAAAAGCGTCGATATGGTGTTTTATATCTGGTATCCAGGGGGCCATGCTGACGAGGTTGCGCAGGCGGCGTGTGATACCGCCAAACGTGGGATCTCTGTGCGTATCATGCTGGACTCTGCCGGGAGCAAGGTTTTTTTCCGCAGTGAATGGCCACATGCGATGCGTGAAGCTGGGGTAGAGCTGATTGAAGCCCTTGCGGTAAATCCGTTTCGGATGTTTTTTCGTCGCCTCGATATTCGCCAACACCGCAAGATAGCAATCATTGATAATCATATTGCGTACACGGGCTCGATGAACATGGTGGATCCGCGCTTTTTCAAACAAGACGCGGGAGTTGGTCAGTGGGTGGATGTGATGGTGCGAGTCTCGGGTCCCACGGTGCCCGTTTTAAGTAGTGTGTTTGCATGGGATTGGGAGGTGGAAACTGGGCTACGCGACTTGCCGTCATCGCCAGAGTGTTTGCTGATTGAAGATCACCAACACGCCAATCACGCGGTGCAAGCGATTCCATCTGGACCTGGCTTGCCAGAAGGGATGATTCAACAAGTGCTGACGCTGGCTATCCATCAAGCAGAGAAGAGCATTGTGATCACCACCCCGTATTTGGTGCCAAGTGAAGGGCTGATGGTGAGCTTACAAACGGCCGCGCAGCGTGGGGTGTCAGTCACTCTGATTATTCCCGAGAAAAATGATTCCTTGATGGTGGAGTGGGCGAGCCGCTCGTTTTTTGAGGATTTAATGTCAGCAGGGATAGAAATCTACCGTTTCGGGGGCGGCTTATTGCATACCAAATCTGTGCTGGTGGATGAGCAGTACTGCCTCGTGGGCACGGTGAACCTCGATATGCGCAGCCTATGGCTTAATTTTGAGCTGACACTGACTGTCGACGATCCCGAGTTTTGTGCGAGCATTCATGCGCTACACCGCCATTATCTGGCGCAATCGACCCGCATTAGTGCTGAAGCCTGGCAACAAAGACCCGTTTATCATAAGCCGATCGAGCAGTTCTTTTACATGTTTAGCCCGCTGTTGTAAGGGGGCTGAGTTGTTGGGCGATACGCGATGACACCGGCGGGCTAACTCATTTACCGTATACAGTATTATTGCATAAGTATATGTATTTGCATGGAGTGATGCCACAAGAGTGTAACCACCTATGACCTTACGCAATACGGAGCGGGATAGTCAGTCATCCCTGCTGGTGAAGCACTATAATAGGGAGTGCCCCAAGTCGAGTGAGAGGAGGCTGACATGTCTATCCATTCACGGAGTTACACCTTAAACACCACTCCCGCGCGTCAAGCGCATGTGCGGGTGATCCCCAATGGCAATGTGATGGTTCACATCGCCGACGAGGAAAGCCCCCACCTCGCTGAATTTGATGAAGTGACGTTTCAGCGCAAAGGCAAAATCACCCAGTTGCTGGCTGAGCATATTGAGCCCGGCAAACATGATAATTGGGCGTTACCTTTGAACCATGGCGATGCCAACGAGCTCGCGACATTGATTGACCAAGCGCAAGAAGAGTTTGAGATATTAATGCGCGACCTAAGCTAAAACGTGAGACACTAATGCATGACCCACCAGTACAACGACTGGTGGGTCTTTTTTATTAGGCCTTGGCTAGCCTTGGGCTGTTGCCGTTTTCATTTCTCGGACAAACTGAGTGAGCGCATGGAGCATTGTTGGCACATCATGTTGATGCTGCTCGATGATCTTCACCACCGCCGAGCCAGAGATGGCACCTGCCGCCCCGGCGCTGATCGCCGCTTTGACTTGCTCAGGGGTTGAGATGCCAAAGCCAAGTAGCGGGCGCGGTGCCTCATGATGATGCAAGGTGCCGAGCAGGTGTTCAACCGGCGCCCCTGCTTTAGCCTCTGCCCCTGTGACCCCGGCGCGCGATACCAGATAGGTATAGCCACGACCCAGCTCTGCAACTTGAGCTAAGGTTGCATCGTCTGCGTTAGGCGGGGCAATAAAAATCGGGTCAATACCCTGTGCCAAAGCGTGATCACGAAATGGTGCAGATTCAGTAAGTGGCACATCTGCCACCAGTACCGAATCGACGCCGACATCCGCACAGCGAGTATAAAAGGCCTCAATGCCACGGGCGTAGACTAAGTTGGCGTACATCAGCAGCCCAATCGGCACGTGAGGGTGTTTTTCGCGTATCGCTGCCAATATCTCAAAACAGGTATCGGGCGTGGTCCCTGCTTTCCGTGCTCGGATAGTGGCGTCTTGAATCGTGGGGCCGTCGGCCAATGGGTCGGAAAAAGGCATGCCAAGCTCCAGCGCATCGGCGCCGCCTTCAACCAATGCATCGATCACGGCGAGTGATTGCTCTGGGTTTGGATCCCCTAAGGTGACAAAAGGAACAAAGGCGCCTTGCTGTTTGGCATCCAGGTTTGCGAACATCGCTTGATATCGAGTAGATGGTGCCGTCATTACAGCTCTCCTTTGCCTTCTAGAATGTCATATACAGTGAAGATATCTTTATCACCACGTCCGGATAGATTCACCACTAAAAGCTGCTCTTTGTCCGGCTCCGCCGCCATCATCTTTTGTGCATGGGCAATGGCATGGGCCGACTCCAGCGCGGGAATAATGCCTTCGTTGCGCGCGAGAGATTGAAACGCTTCTAAGGCTTCATCGTCGGTGACCGCCGGATATTCGCCACGACCAGTGGCGTTAAGGTGCGCATGCTGTGGCCCCACAGACGGGAAGTCTAACCCCGCAGACACTGAATACGACTCTTCCACTTGACCATATTCATCTTGCATCAATGGCGATTTCATCCCGAAGAAAATACCGGGCTTGCCGTGCTTTAAGGGCGCGCCGTGTTGATCGGTATCGAGCCCTTTACCCGCCGGTTCCACACCAATTAAACGCACGTCTTTGTCATCGATAAAGTCAGCAAACATACCAATGGCGTTAGAGCCGCCACCCACACAAGCGATTACCGCATCCGGCAAGCGGCCTTCTACCTGCTGAATTTGCGCACGGGTTTCCTCACCAATAATGCGTTGAAACTCGCGCACAATGGTCGGGAAGGGGTGCGGGCCCGCCGCAGTGCCGAGCAAATAGTGGGCGGTATCATAGTTGGCTGACCAGTCGCGCATCGCTTCGTTACATGCATCTTTTAACGTCGCGGAGCCCGCATGGACGGGGATCACGGTCGCGCCCATCAGCTTCATCCGAAACACATTAGGACTTTGGCGTTCTACGTCTTTGGCCCCCATGTAGATGCGGCATTTCAATCCCAGTAGCGCACACGCCAGCGCGGTTGCCACACCGTGTTGACCGGCTCCGGTTTCAGCAATGATTTCTGATTTGCCCATACGCTGGGCAAGCATGGCTTGGCCCAGTACTTGGTTGGTTTTGTGCGCCCCACCGTGCAGCAAGTCTTCCCGCTTAAGATATAGCTTGGTGTTCGTTCCCTTGGTGAGGTTACGGCAAAGCGTCAACGCGGTGGGTCGCCCGGCATATTCTTGCAGCAGGCGAATAAAATCGTCTTTAAAAGTGGGATCCTCTTGGGCATCAATAAACGCCTGTTCGAGCTGATCGAGCGCAGGCACCAGAATTTGGGGCACGTACTGACCACCAAATTCGCCAAAATACGGGTTAAGCTTGCTCATAATTATCCTTTTACGTCTTTAACTGGGGGCCGAGATACGTTGCCTGTCTTAGCGACATCTATCCTCTCAGCCAAATCAATCATCTCGGAAAATCAACCATCTCTTGGTAAATCAATAGCGGCGAAGGGCGTGGAACGCCGCGTTTAACTTGTTGGCATCTTTCACGCCGGGCGCATGCTCAACGCCGGAGTTAAAATCCAGCCCAAGGCAGCCTTGTTCGGCCGCTTTGGCCGCATTCTCGGGGGTGAGCCCGCCGGCAATCATGACTTTGTCTTTGGCAGTTTTAGGGATCAGATGCCAATCAAAGGTTTTGCCCGTGCCGCCAGAATGTTGGCCGACTCGGCTGTCGATGAGGTGGCGGTCAGCATTCACGCCGTCTAAAGCCGGTGCGACATCAGAGACACCGTGTGCTTTCCAAATTTCACAGTGCTCAGGGAGCTTCTCACGCAATGCTTGTAGATACGCCGCGTCTTCATCACCATGCAGTTGCACCGCATGAAGGCTGAGCTGTTGTGCGTACTCAGCCACGGTGTCTAGCGCATGATTTTGGAACACGCCCACATAGCAAAGCGGTGCGCCTTGTTGTACGCGCTCGGCCACGGCGGGTGCCACCGCGCGCGGGGAGTGCTCAACAAAAATAAGTCCGCCGTAGACAGCGCCAGCGTTGAAGGCTGCGAGGGCATCGTCGGCGGTGGTGAGCCCACAGACTTTATTCTCTCCCAAGATCACTTTACGTAGCGCGAGGGTGAGATCGGGCTCTGCCATTAATGCACTGCCAATCAAAAAGCCATCCGCGTGGTGGGCAAGATCGCGTACATGGCGGTGGCTATGAATGCCACTTTCTGAAATCACGATCGCTTTTTCGCCCACTTGTGGTGCTAAACGTTTGGTGCGATCGCGATCGATGCTTAAATCACGCAGATTCCGGTTGTTAATCCCAATCACCACCGCCCCTAAGGCATTGGCACGCGCGAGCTCGTCTTCGGTGCTCACTTCAGTAAGCACGCCCAGCTTTAGCGACTCGGCTAAATCGGCCAGCTCGCGGTATTCGGCGTCGTCGAGTACCGATAGCATCAATAAGATCGCATCGGCTTGATAATGACGTGCGAGGTAAACCTGATACGGGTCGATAATAAAATCTTTACAAAGCACAGGCGCATCGACTTGTGCGCGCACGATAGGTAAAAAATCAAAACTGCCCTGAAAGTGGTCCTCGTCCGTTAGGACTGAAATGGCCGCGGCAAAGGGTTGGTAAGCACGGGCGATACTGGCTGGATCGAAGTCTTCTCGGATCAGGCCTTTTGAAGGCGAGGCTTTTTTGCACTCCAAGATAAACTGTGACCCCGGCGCGGCCAGTGCAGCACGAAAATCACGATCACTGAGCGTTAGTTGGTCGATAAAGCTATCCGGCGGCTGAGCACTTTTGCGCGTGGCTACCCAGCGTTTTTTGTCATCGACAATGCGGCCTAAAATGGTGTCGTTGAGGGCTGAGGTGGTCATACTGCGCTCCTTTGTGCTAACGCTTGCATGATGGTGTAAGGCTTGCCCGACGCCATCACGTCCAAGGCCTGTTGAGTGTTTGCTTTCAAGTCTTCTTGTCCGAATAAGCGTAGCAATAGTGCCACATTGACGGCCACCGCGGCTTGCTGGGCGTCGGTGCCTTTACCTTGCAAAATCGCGCTGATCATTGCGCGGTTTTGCTCCGGCGTGCCCCCGGCAATGCTGTCCAGCGGGTATTGGGATACACCAAAGTCGCTGGGGGTTAAGGTGTAATGCTCAATTTGGGTCGGGGTGATTTCTGCCACCGTTGTGGGGCCGTGGATAGCCACTTCATCCAGACCGTCACCATGAACCACGGCTGCGCGCGTCATGTTGAGGTTTTGCATGGTTTGTGCAATCGGCGCAACTAGGGCTTGGTCGTACACGCCCATCAGCTCAATGCTAGGTTTCGCTGGGTTAATTAACGGCCCAAGTAGATTAAAGATGGTGCGTGTTTTCATTGCTTGGCGCACGGGCATCGCGTGTCGTACGCCGGTGTGGTATTGCGGTGCGAACAAAAAGCAAACGCCTAGATTATCCAAGGCCTCGCGGGCGTGATCGGCAGGCATCGCTAAATCAATGCCAAAGGCGGCGAGTAAATCCGATGAGCCCGATTTGCTCGACACTCCGCGGTTACCGTGTTTGGCCACTTTCACGCCACAGGCGGCGGCGACAAAGGCGGCCGTGGTGGAAATATTAATGGTGTTCGCGCCATCGCCTCCTGTGCCGACGATATCGGCAAACGGATAACTGGGGCGGGGGAAAGGTTCGGCGTTGTCAGTCAGTGCTTTTGCCGCGCCCGCGATTTCTTCAGGCGTTTCCCCTTTAATCTTTAATGCGGTTAATGCGGCCGCTAATCGCGCTGGCTCGAGTTCGCCCTGAATGATCGCACTAAACAGCTGCTCGCTTTGCGCTTGGCTGAGTGACTGTTGTTGGTAGAGCGTTTCTAGTAGTTGATCCATCACTGTACTTAACCTCGGTATTTGTCTGTTCTAGCCCCGTGCCTATCTGGCACGTGTTGTTGTTAGCGCTGATGTTGCTGTTAGCGCTGATAGTAGCCACTGGCCCAATCGATGGTGTGGGTGAGCAGGGCGGCGCCTTGTGCGGTCAAAATGGACTCTGGATGAAATTGATAACCGACCACGTAGTCGGTATTGCTCACCACCGCCATCACTTTCTGATCGTCGCCATCCAAGGTCGTGGCGATGACATCCAAGCTGGCAGGCACATTAGTCGCCACCAGCGAGTGGTAACGGGCCACGGTGAGCGGGGATGCCAATGGGCCAAATACCGGATGCTGTTGGTGATGCATGGCCGAGGCCTTGCCGTGCATGATGGTGCCGGCACCCGCTACTTTGCCGTCGTAGGCTTCGACGATCGCTTGCTGACCCAGGCAAATCCCTAGCATCGGCACCTGGCCGCGCAGCCTTTCAATCAACGCGGGCATACAGCCGGCATCGGAAGGCGCACCTGGGCCGGGCGAGAGCACCAGTAGCGGCTGGGGCAGGGTACGAATATGACGAACAATCGCCTCGGCCTCTAAATGATTGCGGAACACCGTGACCGGGTAACCGAGTGCGCGAAATTGATCCACCAAGTTATAGGTAAAGGAGTCCATGTTATCGAGCAGCACGATGTCCATTGACGGGGTACTCATGATTGGCCTCCTTGGTGGGCGGTTTGAATCGCATGGATCACCGCTTGTGCTTTGCCGCGGGTTTCGTCCGCTTCGGCTTGTGGGTCAGAATCAAACACCACGCCTGCACCGGCTTGCACGGTGGCAAGGCCGTTTTCAACGTAGGCAGAGCGGATCACAATGCAGGTATCAATCTCGCCTGATCCGGTAAAGTAGCCCACGGCGCCGCCATAACTGCCACGACGGCACTGTTCGGTATCACGGATGAGCTGCATCGCGCGAAGCTTAGGCGCACCGGTAAGCGTGCCCATATTCATACAGGCTTGGTACGCATGCAGCGCGTCTAGATCAGGTTTCAGCTGACCCACCACCCGAGAAACTAAGTGCATCACGTGGCTGTAGCGGTCGACTTTGAGCAAATCGGCAACATGGCGGCTACCGGGCGTGCTAATTCGCGCCACATCGTTGCGGGCCAAATCGACCAGCATCATGTGCTCGGCGTTTTCTTTTTCATCATTGCGCAGCTCAAGCTCAATGCGGCTATCCAAGTCGTGATCGATGTCGCCTTGGGCGGTCTTCCCGCGTCGGCGTGTACCGGCGATGGGATAAATCTCAACCTGATTGGTCGCTTGAGTATATTTAAGGGCGCTTTCTGGCGAGGCGCCAAACAAGCTAAATTGGCTATCGCGCAGATAAAACATATACGGGCTAGGGTTGCCGCGCTTCAGCGCTCGATAAGCATTGAGCGACGAGGGACACGCGAGGGTAAAGCGGCGCGATGGCACCACTTGAAACACATCACCGGCAATCACGTGCTTTTTCAACGCCTCAACCTGCTGACAAAAGTCTGAATCGGAGACAGAAACCGCGACGCTGTGATCAGTCACCACGGGCGCTTCTGGAAGTGGTGCAGGCGATAAGCAGGCTTCTTTGATGCGTTGCAAACGACGCGATAAATCCACATAGTGAGCGCGGGCGTTATCACCCCCAAATAAGGTGCCTTGTAAGCGCGCTTGGCGGTGCTGGTGGTCAATCACCAGTAAGCTTTCTGCAACATAAAAAAGGTAGTCGGGGCAGTGCTCGGTGCCGTCCACCGCCGGTAGCGTTTCAGTGCTGGCCACCAAATCATAGGCAAAGAGCCCACCGACAAAGAGCGCATCGTCAGGCTGGTTATCCAACGCAACACTTTGCTTAATAACACACAGGGCATCAAACACCGACGCTTGGCGCAGACGGGCGTCTTCATCCAAAAGCGCGCCATTGTCGTTGGGATGGCGGAAGGTCAACGTCAGGGCGGGGAAGTCTCCATCGTTGGTCTGCGCTACCTCACAGGCGAGGGCTTTCAGCGCTGCGCTCTGGGCGATGCTCTCCAGCAAATGACTGCCATTATGGGTGAGCGCTTGTAAGGTCACGCGCTGCCCGCGGCACTCAATGCGCACCGCGGCATCGATCAGCATCAGACTTTTAAGGTTACGTTTGGAGTCAATCTCTGCCGACTCCAACAGCATGCTATAAGGCTTATCTTGGCACACGGCGGCATACAACTCGGTCGGGTCGGCGACATAAGGCACCGAGAGTTGGAGCGTATCAAGCTCGCCATGTTGGGGATCATGAGTGTTCACAGCTTTCTCCCTGCCGCTTGCACAAAGGGGGTGAGTTCTTGCATTAGCTGCGCGAACATATCGCCGGTTAGGGCTTGGTGACCGTCTGACAGTGCTTCGCTTGGGTTTAAGTGGCTCTCCACAATGATGCCATCCGCGCCCACGGCCGCTGCGGCGCGTGATAGTGGCGTCACCAGCTCTCGCACGCCCGTTCCGTGGCTTGGGTCGACCAACACTGGCAAATGGCTGCGCTGCTTCATCAAGGCCACGGCATTCAAATCCAAGGTGTTACGTGTGGCGGTTTCGTAAGTGCGAATGCCGCGTTCACATAGAATCACATTGGGGTTACCCGCATCGACAATATATTCCGCTGCCAGCAAACACTCTTCGATAGTGGCGGAAAGCCCCCGTTTTAACAAGACAGGTTTGCCCGTTTCGCCTACCGCTTTGAGCAAGCCATAGTTTTGCATGTTACGTGCGCCAATTTGCAAGCAGTCAATGTACTCGCACACCGCGTCGACTTGGCTAATTTCCATCACCTCAGACACGGTTGGCATGCCAGTCAGCTCACTGGCTTGTTTGAGCAGTTTTAATCCTTCAACCCCCATGCCTTGGAAATCATAAGGGCTGGTGCGAGGTTTAAAGGCGCCGCCCCGTAATACTCGTGCACCATGGGTTTTAACGCGCTCCGCCACGGACAGCAATTGAGATTCCGACTCCACCGAGCAGGGGCCTGCCATGACCACAAAGTGTTGACCGCCTACAGGCACATTGCCGATATGCACCACGCTGTCGTGCGGCTGCACATCGCGGCTCACGCGTTTATACTTAGTTAAAATCGGTTTGACTTCCTCAACCAGCGGGTTGGCCTCAAAGTGGCATTGTTGCAACACACGCTCATCACCCAGTGCGCCCAGTACAATGCGTTCCACACCCGGCATATAAAGCGGCTTTAACCCGCATTGCTCGATTTGATTGAGGAGGACGTTGGCATCCTGCTCGGTGGCTTGGGGCTTAAGTACAATAATCATTAAATATCCTTTTAAACTATGGTTGCGGGTTACCGTGGCTGGATGCGTAGTGGCACGATAACGCGTGATGCAAAATTGAGAGACAAAAACGCCCGCATCAGTGGCGGGCGTTGTGAATAAGGTAGCTGGTTATACAGCGCGTCACACCGCCCGTGAGGAGCCGTGCCACCAAATAAGTGCAACAGAGGTCATGGATGTCGCCAACACACTCACGGCCTGTGCGGCAGTGGGTGCGGTGTGAATCGAATGTGATCTAGACGCGGCGTTGAAATACATGCTGCGAGACTCCGTCTTGACTGTTACCCTTAGCGCCATATCGCTCCCCAAGACTGAGAAACGGTGCGCGTTAACTTGTGTACTAGTAAACTGATATTTTGCTTCTGTGTCAACGGGGAAATCGAAAAGAATGCAGAAAAAGTGCGGAATAAGCACACGATAATAAAGAACAAAGATATTCACCGTGCTCGCCGAGCGCTGATTAACTTGGCGCATTCGCATCGACTGAGCCCGCATGGCGCGTACTTAGCCTCAGGCTGATAAGACACAAACCGACAGTGCCAAGGCGCGAGCGCATTAAGGAAACCCGATACACCATGATCATTGATTTACATAGCCATACCACTGCCTCCGACGGCCGCCTATCACCAAAAGATTTGGTGCAGCGCGCTGTCGAGCGTCGCGTGGGCGTGTTGGCGATTACCGACCACGACACCACCGCTGGGCTGGTGGAGGCACAAGCAGAAATCGACCATCAACGCTTGCCTCTTACACTGGTCAATGGCATTGAAATTTCGACCTTGTGGCAGAACTTTGATATCCACATTGTAGGGTTGAATGTCGACCCCCAGCATCCGGCATTAACCGTATTGATTGCCGAGCAAGCTGAGCGACGCCAACAACGTGCTGAGCTGATTGCTGAGCGGTTAGAGCGCTCGCATTACACAGGGGCGCTTGCGGGGGCGCGTGAACTGGCTGGCGATGCGCCGCTCACCCGTGCGCATTTTGCGCGTTGGTTGGTCGAGCAAGGTCACGCGAAAACCATGCAAGCGTGCTTTAAGCGCTTTTTAACTCGAGGGAACACCGGCTATGCACCGCCTAATTGGTGTTCGATTGCAGATGCGGTTGCGGCGATCCATGAGGCCGGTGGGCAGGCGGTGCTTGCTCATCCGGGCCGATACAAGCTCAAAGCCAAGTGGTTGAAACGATTACTGACTGCGTTTTCTGACGCCAATGGCGATGCTATCGAAGTCGCTCTTCCTCAGCAGTCGCAACAAGAGCGTCGCTTGCTGGCCGATTACGCGCGAGATTATGGTTTGTTGGCCTCGCTGGGATCGGATTTTCATTATCCCTCTCCGTGGACAGAGTTGGGCCGCAATTTATGGCTACCCAAAGACAGTCAGCCGGTTTGGCATGACTGGACATGGTTAGACGCAGCGGAACAAAAATGGCAATCAGCAAATCAACTAGATAGCGACAAGCCAGACGCGTTACAATAACGAGATACGTTATATTGATAGCGATAAGGATTATCCGGCGCGCAGACCATTCACGCTGGATTTGCGGTGCGCATCCCGATGGGGTCAAGCTACAGCAGGAGGAACCATGAGTCAGTTTTTTTATGTCCACCCAGAGAACCCGCAAGCGCGGCTGATCAAACAAGCGGTGGAAATTGTCCGAAACGGTGGAGTGATCATTTACCCCACCGATTCGGGCTATGCGCTTGGCTGTCAGCTTGAGAACAAACAAGCGTTAGAGCGTATTTGCCGTATTCGCGATCTCGATAAAGATCATAACTTCACCTTGTTATGTCGCGATCTGTCTGAGTTATCACTGTATGCACGGGTCGATAACGTTGCATTTCGCTTGATCCGCAACAATACACCTGGCGCGTATACATTTATTTTCAAAGCGACCAAAGAAGTGCCAAAACGGTTGATGAATCCAAAACGGAAAACCATTGGCATTCGTGTTCCAGATAACCAAATCGCCCTGGATTTGCTCGAGGCGCTGGGTGAGCCGCTAATGTCGACCTCACTGATTCTGCCCGGTAATGATTTCACCGAATCCGATCCCGAAGCGATTCGCGATCAATTAGAGCACAGTGTGGATTTGATTATGCACGGTGGTGTATTAGGTGAGCACCCCACTACAGTGGTCGATTTTAGCGAAGGCTTGCCTGAAATTCGCCGTCATGGCAGTGGTGATCCCGCCCCGTTTGATTAATGCTAGACGACAGGTGAACCAACGCGTCGTGTCGCGCGTACTTATCCATGCAATGTTCTTGTTCTGATGTTGCGTCAACCTGTGGTTGACCTTCCATTCCCGCCCAGCCACCTTGCTGGGCGTTTTTTTGTCCCGGTGTTTTGCTATTGACTCAGCCACAACAGTTGATATGCCGTGAACGCGTGAAACTGGTTCTCTATCTCTACGCTTATTGGTATCATACACGGCTGGCTAACTTATTATCGTTAGCTCTTATGCCAACCGAGACAGTGATGACGCCTGTGAAGGCGACAGTAAGGTAAGAAAACATGAGCGAAAAATTACAGAAGGTGCTAGCGCGTGCTGGCGTAGGTTCACGCCGCGAGATGGAAGGCTATATCCAAGCCGGTCGGGTGAGTGTTAATGGTGCTGTTGCCAAACTGGGTGACCGCCTTGATGATCCCAGTGCGTTGGTGCGTGTTGATGGCCACGCGGTGCAGCTTAATGCGCCTTCTGAGTCTGTGTGTCGCGTTCTTGCATACAACAAGCCAGAGGGTGAGTTGTGTACGCGAAGCGACCCAGAGGGGCGTCGTACCGTATTTGATCGCTTACCTAAATTGAAAGATGCTCGTTGGGTTGCGGTTGGCCGTTTGGATGCTAACACCTCAGGCTTAATGCTGTTCACGACCGACGGTGAATTAGCGAATCGCTTGATGCACCCAAGCCGCCAAGTGCAACGTGAGTACATGGTGCGTGTGTTTGGTGACGTGAACGAAGATATGGTGAAAAACCTGGTTCACGGCGTAGAACTAGATGATGGCGTGGCACGCTTTGAAGACGTCGTTTATGCGGGCGGCGAGGGCATGAATCACACCTTTTATGTGGTGATCACTGAAGGACGCAATCGTGAAGTGCGTCGTTTGTGGGAAACCCAAGGTGTGACGGTAAGCCGTTTGAAGCGCGTGCGTTACGGCGATATCTATCTTGAAAAAGACTTGCCGCGTGGCGGTTGGCGTGAGATGGACCTTAAAGAGGTCAACTATCTGCGCGAAATGGTAGAGATGAAGCCAGAGTCGCAGACGGTGATCACGCCAGAAGATCAAAAGCGTAAAAAATCGCGCCAGAAAATTCGCCGTGCGGTCCGTCGCTACGAGGAGCGTATCGACAGCAATGATAAGCCGAAGAAAACACGCCAGGCTCGTCGGGGTAATGGACCCGCAGCAGGGCCGAAAGGCGGAAGCCCGAAAAAGGGTAATCAGCGCTCGGGCGCGCCACGTGGTAAAGGCAAACCAAGAACGCGTAAGTAAGTCTGCGTGATGTTCGCTAAAGCCCGGCCATGTGCCGGGTTTTATTTTTGTGTGACGGGGTCGCTGTCGTCCTGCTCTTTATTATTGATAGCAGCCATCTCATGCTAGCCGATCGCAAGCATCACCGTCGCTATCAGGTGCAAAACTGTCCCTATCTGCGACAAACTTGTTCGATAAAACCACTTACAGCTGTTTTGATGAATTGAACTGTTGGTATGGGGACGAGCGCAACATCAAAGTCAAACTCAGCATCGATTTTTAAATCGGTTTGCTAAAACGAGCGCCCCCAACCATGGGGGCGCTGTGCTTAGCGCTTAGGTTGTGCATCGATACATTGTCCGTGCTCACCAATACCTTCTGGTGCCATCAGATACAGATAGAGTGGCATAATATCCAATGGTGTTTTCAGTGTTTCTGGATCTTCCCCTGGGAACGCGCTCGCGCGCATACTGGTGCGGGTACCGCCTGGGTTGATGGCGTTGACACGTACCTTGGTATCAGACATTTCATCTGCCAGTACTTGCATCATGCCTTCGGTCGCGAACTTAGAAATCGCATAGCTGCCCCAATAAGCCCGCCCTTGGTGGCCGACAGTCGATGTGGTAAACACCACGCGAGCATCGTCAGACTTTTTCAATAATGGCAACAGGGCTTGCGTCATCAGCATGGTCGCTTTGACATTCACTTGCATCACATCGTCATGTGACTTTTCATCAATTTGATCGAATGGGCTAAGCACACCGAGAAGGCCAGCGTTGTGCAACACGCCGTCTAAGCGCCCGAACTGCTGTTCAATGGTATCTGCCATATCCAAATAATGCTGACGCGTGGCACCCAGCATATCCAGTGGGATAATCGCTGGCTGTGGCGCGCCCATGGCATCAATTTCATCGTATACTGCTTCAAGTTTTTTCACGGTGCGGCCGAGAAGAATGACAGTGGCCCCTTTCTCTGCATAGCTAAGTGCGGCTTGGCGGCCAATGCCAGCGCCTGCACCGGTCACCAAAATCACACGCCCTTCAAGCGCGTTTGAGCTTACTTGGTAGTCCACGATATAAATCCTTATTTATTGTTAAACGTAGATTATTGTAAGGTTGCAGGTAAAGTGTGACAACCAAGTGCGTGATGTACGGTTAACGGCATTGCCAACGTAGCGATAAAAAAGAGGATACAACATTGGATTTCATTGCGGATTATGGGCTTTTTCTGGCCAAAGTCGTCACTTTCTTATTGGCGGCATTTGTGTTGGTCGCTTTAGTGCGCGCCGCGAGTGACAAAGGGGGTCAAAAGGGCAGCCTGAAGCTCACTGACTTAACTGAGCGGTTTAAAAATTATCGTCAATCGTTAGAGCAGCATTTGTACAATGAATCGTCGTTAAAAGCGCGAGAGAAAGACGAGAAAAAAGCCAAGAAAAAGGAAGAAAAGGCGCAAAAAGCCGCAGCCAAAAAGCAAAACGAGCCAACGGGTCAACGGGATCCACAATTGTTTGTGATCCACTTTAAAGGCAGCATCGATGCTCGCGAAGTGGAGGCGTTGCGAGAAGAAGTCACGGCGATTTTGTCGGTAGCAACCGATCAGGACGAAGTCTTGGTCAACGTCGAGAGTGGTGGCGGTATGGTGCATGGCTACGGCCTAGCAGCGTCTCAGCTGGCACGCTTCCGTCAAGCAGGGGTGCCCTTAACCGTGGCGGTCGATAAAGTGGCGGCAAGCGGCGGGTACATGATGGCATGCGTCGCGGATAAGTTGATTGCAGCGCCGTTTGCGATCATTGGCTCGATTGGAGTGATTGCCCAGCTACCCAACTTTAACAAGTTGCTTAAGAAAAACGATATTGAATTTGAGCAGCTGACCGCCGGTGAATTTAAGCGCACGCTAACCATGTTTGGTGAAAACACTGACAAAGCACGCGAGAAATTCAAAACGGAACTGGAAGAAACCCATGGCCTGTTCAAAGCGTTTATCAGCGAATATCGCCCGTCTCTCAATGTCGATAAGGTTGCCACCGGTGAGCACTGGTTTGGTAACCAAGCATTGGAGCGAGGATTGATTGATGAGGTCTGTACCAGCGACGAGTATTTATTCCAAGCGGCGAATAACGAGCGAAAAGTGCTGTCGGTGTCGTACCAGCAGCGTAAAAACATTGCGGAAAAACTGGCTGGCGCATCCGCGGAGGTGGCCGATCGCGTGCTGCTAAAATGGATTAGTCGTGGCCAGCGTCCGTTGGTTTAATTCATTTCCTGTGTGCTGTCTGTTGGCGCTAGACGTTAGACAACGGAGAGAAATAGCGGCAACAGGCGCACGATAATGAGCGAAATAGCCATAATAATGTGAGCCAAGCCAAAGATTACCGCATCCATTTAGCTATTTTGCGTGCGGCAATGGTAATGATTAGCGCGTTTCTGCCGGAAACCGGCATGAAGATCAACCGGGACATTACCATCACAATTGCGTAACAATTGTGGAAGGGACGAGCAATCAGCGTGTTTTGCTGCGAATTTAGTTGATATTCGGCTAGACTCGCTCAATATTGTAAACAGATAGCGGCACTCCAGCATGGAAGTGCAACGCAACGAATTTTCGACAGTTTTAGCGCAAAGGGCGTCAATTAGGTCATTATGGGCAAATCTCTCGTCATCGTGGAGTCCCCAGCAAAGGCGAAAACGATCAACAAATATCTCGGCAAAGACTTCGTGGTGAAGTCGAGTGTCGGGCATGTTCGTGACTTGCCAACTGGAGCGACGCAAGGCGGTAAAAAGGCCGCACCTGTGTCCACGAAAGGGCTCAGCGCCGAAGAAAAAGCGCGAATTAAAAAAGAAAAAGAACAGAAGGCGCTCATCAATAAGATGGGCGTTGATCCTTACAATGGCTGGCAAGCGAAATACCAAGTGTTGCCCGGTAAGGAAAAAGTCGTCGCCGAGCTTAAGTCACTGGCTGAGCAAGCGGACAACGTTTATCTCGCAACGGATTTGGACCGCGAAGGGGAGGCCATTGCTTGGCACCTGCGCGAACTTATCGGTGGTGATAACGACCGTTTCAAGCGTGTCGTGTTTAATGAGATCACCAAAAATGCGATTACACAGGCGTTTGAAGCGCCGGGTGACGTCAATATTGACGGTGTTAATGCGCAGCAAGCGCGTCGTTTCCTAGACCGTGTGGTGGGCTTTATGGTCTCGCCGCTGCTATGGAAGAAAGTGGCGCGTGGCCTATCGGCCGGTCGTGTGCAGTCGGTCGCAGTCAAGCTGCTTGTTGAGCGAGAGCATCAAATAAAGGCCTTTATTCCCGAAGAGTTTTGGGATGTGCATGCCGACACGCTCACACCGAAAGAGCAAGCACTGCGTTTGCTCGTGGCGCAGCACAACGGCAAGGCTTTTAAGCCGAAGAACAAAGATGAGGCCATGGCAGCGGTATCGGCGCTTGAGTACGCTAGCTTTGTGGTGCGTGATCGCGAAGATCGCCCGTCAACCAGCAAACCATCAGCGCCTTATATCACCTCAACATTGCAACAGGCGGCAAGTACACGCCTGGGCTTTGGGGTGAAAAAAACCATGATGCTGGCGCAACGTTTGTATGAAGCCGGTTATATCACTTACATGCGTACCGACTCGACCAACCTCAGTAAAGAGGCGGTCGAAGCGGCTCGTGGCCATATTGCCAGCGAATTCGGTGAGAAATATTTACCTGAGTCGGCCAATGTCTACGGGGCTAAAGCCAACGCACAAGAAGCGCACGAAGCGATTCGGCCTTCTGATGTAGGGGTTAAGGCCGATGATTTGCAGGGCATGGACCCCGATGCGCATCGTCTATACGACTTGATTTGGCGCCAGTTTGTGGCCTGCCAAATGGTACCGGCAAAATATGACTCGACCACTTTGACGGTCGATGCGGGCGATTACACCTTGAGAGCCAAAGGCCGTACGCTGCGCTTTGACGGTTGGACGCGGGTACAGCGTCCTTCTGGTAAAAATGAAGATCAAACCTTGCCAGCGGTTGAGGTCGGTGAATCACTGACACTCGACAAGCTTGCTCCCAAGCAGCACTTTACCAAGCCACCCGCCCGTTATACTGAAGCGGCTTTGGTTAAAGAATTGGAGAAAGCGGGCATTGGTCGTCCATCGACGTATGCGTCTATTATTTCCACCATTCAAGATCGTGGTTATGTGCGGGTCGAAAATCGTCGCTTCTATGCTGAGAAAATGGGCGAGATTGTCACAGACCGCCTCAACCAAAGTTTTGCCGATTTGATGGACTATGACTTTACCGCTCGCATGGAGGCATCACTGGATAAAATCGCGGAAGGTCAAGCTGACTGGAAAGGGGTACTTGACGACTTTTTTGCCGATTTCACCGCAGAGCTTGAACAAGCCGAGCAGGATGAAGATGAAGGTGGTATGACGCCCAATAACATGGTGATGACAGATATCGACTGTCCAACCTGTGGGCGTAAAATGGGGATTCGTACCGCTTCGACTGGGGTGTTCCTCGGCTGTTCGGGTTACGCATTACCCCCGAAAGAGCGGTGTAAAACCACCATCAATCTGATGGATGAAGATGGCATTGTTAATGTGCTCGAAGAGGACGTTGAGACCGCTGATCTACGGGCGATGAAGCGTTGTCCGATTTGTGAAACGGCCATGGACTCTTACCTCATTGATCAGCATCGTAAGTTGCATGTGTGTGGTAATAACCCGAGCTGTGAAGGCTACGTGGTTGAAAAAGGCGAGTTTAAGCCGAAAGGCTATGATGGCCCAGTGGTGGAGTGCGACAAATGTGGTAGCGACATGGTGCTGAAAAATGGTCGGTTCGGTAAATACATGGGGTGCACCAATGACGAGTGTAAGAACACGCGTAAGATCCTCAAAAATGGTGACGTGGCGCCACCGAAAGAGGATCCGGTGCACTTTCCAGAACTGCCATGCGAAAATTCAGACGCCTACTTTGTGCTACGCGATGGCGCTTCAGGCTTGTTTATGGCCGCGAGCAACTTCCCCAAATCCCGCGAGACACGCGCACCGCTGGTGGAAGAGCTTCATCGCTTCAAAGAGCGCATTTCGGACAAGTTCAAATACCTTGCCGATGCCCCGCAGGAAGATCCCGATGGGCGTCCTACTGTGGTTCGTTTTGCGCGTAAAACTAAAGAGAATTACGTGCGCAGCGAAGAAAACGGTAAACCAACGGGTTGGTCAGCCTTCTTTGTGGATGGTCAGTGGGAAGTCACTGATAAGCGCAAGAAGAAAGCCAAAGCCTAATAGGCGCACGCGCCAACGATTAAGCCCGCCGCTAAGGCGGGTTTGTTGTTTTAGAGAAAGCTTGCTCTTGCTTGATCCGCACCAATATCTCCTCGCCAACAGTTGTTAAAATCCCGCCTTTGTCTTTTACCGCTGAGGCGTCATGGAGCTGCATCAACTTGTTAATACACTAGGCCAAGACTTAAAACACCGTTATGGTGAACGTGTCCATAAGCTGACACTACATGGTGGTTTTAGTTGCCCCAATCGTGATGGCACGCTCGGGCGGGGCGGTTGTACCTTTTGCAATGTCGCCTCGTTTTCCGATGAAACCGCGCAGCACCAAACCGTTAGCGATCAACTGCGCCTGCGCTCGAAAGAGGTAGACCGAGCACGTCGTTATCTGGCGTATTTTCAAGCCTATACCAGTACTTATGGTGAAGTCGCGCGATTACAGGCTTTGTACCAGCAAGCATTAGCGCGTGAAAACATGGTCGGGTTATGTGTCGGTACACGGCCAGATTGTGTGCCTGACCAGGTGTTAACGCTGTTGGCGGACTATCGTCAACAAGGGTTTGAAGTCTGGTTAGAGCTGGGTTTGCAAACCGGCCATGATAAAACGTTAAAGCGCATTAACCGTGGCCATAATGTGTCGGTGTACGAGCGGATCACTCAACAAGCCCGTGCGCTCGGTATCAAAGTATGCACGCATTTGATTGTTGGCCTGCCTGGAGAGGGCATCACCGATCATCAAACAACGATTGACCGGGTCGTGAGCACAGGCACCGATGGCATCAAATTGCATCCGCTGCATATTGTTGAGGGGAGTACCATGGCGAAAGCGTGGCGGGCGGGGCGTCAAAGCGAAATCACATTAGACGCCTACGTCGACAGCGCCACTATGATGATCCAGCGAACGCCCCCTGAGGTGGTGTATCATCGCGTGTCTGCGAGCGCGCGTCCACCGACGTTACTGGCCCCTTCATGGTGCGAGAACCGCTGGTTAGCGATGACCGCCATTGCTAACCAGCTGGACCAACATGGCGCACAAGGCACCGCGCTCGGTACTGCTTTTACTGCGCGTTAGGCTCTGATTGTGAGGACGATACGCCGGGAGTCAGCCGACGCAGCAGTTGGCCAATATCTTGCAACATCAGATATAAACACGGCACCAAAAACAGCGTTAGCAAAGTGGCAAACATCACCGCAAAGCCAAGTGCAACAGCCATTGGGATCACAAACCGCGCTTGCAGGCTGGTTTCAAACATAATGGGGAGTACCCCCGCAAAGGTGGTGATAGAGGTCAGTGTGATTGCCCGAAAACGGGCACAGCCTGCGTCGATCACTGCTTGTTTGATCGCAACACCCGCGTTGCGCGCTCGATTAATATAATCCGTCATCACCAGCGCATCGTTGACTACCACGCCTGCGGCGGCAATCAAACCAAAGGTCGACATCATACTTAAATCAATATCAAACCAATAATGTCCCCAAATAGCCCCCGTTAAGCTAAAAGGGATCACCGACATGATAATCAGTGGTTGCGTATAGCTTTTTAAGGGCACGGCCAATAATGCATAGACCACAATCATCCCGGCAACAAAGAAAAGCTTTTGTTCATCTTGCTGGGCTTGTTGTTCTTCAATCGAACCACTGAGTTCACTAGTGACATCCGGATAATCGGCCAATACCTCTGGTATGACGGATTGTTGAATGGTTTCCACTACTTCATTGGGTTCGACTAACTCTTCATCAATCGCGCCATAGACATACACCGTTCTAAATCCTGCTTCGCGGCGCAGGCTACTCACCCCAGGTTGCTGTTCAAGTTTAACCACATCGCCCAACATGACTTGTTGACCGGTGGGGGTGGTGATCACGGCATAACGCAGTGATGAAAATGCTTCCCGCGTTAATTTGGGGTAACGCACCATGACTTTTATTTCTTCACCGTCACGGATTAGGCGTTGGGCTTCCGCGCCATAGAAACTCCCTCCTACCTGTTGAGCAATGGTGGTGAGATCCAGCCCCAGATCATGAGCCACGGGCGTGAGGGAAATGAGCACTTCCTGACTGCCTGAATCGATGGATGAGGACACATCGAAAAGACCCGCTTGCTGGTTAAGGCGCGACATTAAAGCACGTCCGGCCGCATTGAGTGTGTCGATGTTGGGCCCAAAGAGGAGAAAGCCAAACTCATCACCTTGTTCTCCACCATTCACGTCATCTTGAATGGTGAGTTTTTTAACTCCTGGGATCTCCGGCATCGCCTCACGCCAGCGCCGCGACAATTCGAAGGTGGTAAAGGGGCGCAATGTATCATCGACTAAAGGGATCACCAGTTGTCCCGAGGTTCGCCCTTCATTAAATACGAGCGTGTCTTGCACCATGGCTTGGCCCGTCTTGGCTTCTGTGGCGTTATCGACGCGGTAGACCATGCCTTCAATGGCTTTGAGTGCGGCAATGGTTTGCTCACTCGAGGCGTTATTGTTCATCTCAAGGCGAATATTGGGAAAATCATGCGGGACTTTGGGCGTCGGCACCATACGCACGTGGCTGGCAACCACCAACGAAATACTGATAGCTAATAAGGCAACAAACAATGCGAAAGCCGACCAGCGCCAATGTACCGCGAAGGTGACGGCGCGGCGGTATGGTCCATTGACAAAGCGATGGAATTGCCGATTAAAACGCGAGCGGAAGCTATTTGATTTTGGCGTGGAAAAGTGGGTGTGCGCCAAGTGAGCGGGCAAAATAAGCTTCGACTCTACCAAGCTAAAGATGAGACACAAGATGACGATTGACGCGATGCCAAAGAAAAAGGCGCGTTCAGGGCCGCTCGACATGATAAAAGGTGCAAAAACGGCAATGGTGGTGAGCACGCCAAAAGTGGCAGGGGTGGCAACACGCTGCGCCCCGGCGACAACGTTATTGACGCCGCCACCTTTGTGCTCCACTTCGGTATAAACACTTTCGCCGATAACGATCGCGTCATCGACGACAATCCCCAACACCATAATGAACGCAAACAGTGAAACGATGTTAATGCTGACCCCAATCACTGGCATTAGCATGACCGCGCCAAGAAAGCATACGGGCAAACCGATAAGCACCCAGAGGGCAAGTTTAAACCGC
The DNA here is from genome assembly GCF_001995745.1 of Salinivibrio sp. ML323. Classification (NCBI taxonomy): domain Bacteria; kingdom Pseudomonadati; phylum Pseudomonadota; class Gammaproteobacteria; order Vibrionales; family Vibrionaceae; genus Salinivibrio; species Salinivibrio sp. ML323. The sequence continues at coordinate 174,188 of NZ_MUES01000005.1, forward strand.
AAGAATAGTGTCAGCAGTAACGCAACCAGTACCGCCCCTTGTAATAAGTTTTTGAGCATCATATCAAGGCGGGCATTGAGGTAGTGTGTCATATCGACCACCGATTTGAGCGCCAGCCCGGCGGGCAATGTCGCGTTCTTTTCACTGATGTAACCTTTGACAGCGTCGGCGACAGTGACCATGTTTTCCGACGCCGTGGCGTTCACCGAGAGAAAAATCGCGTTTTGTCCTGAGTATTTAAAATAACGTTCGCCCTCTGTAAAGCCGTCTTTAATGGTGGCAATATCCTGTAGCAATAATCGACTGCCGTTGGGGCCAATTTTGATTGGGATCTGGCGAAATTCATCACCGCGGTAGCGTTGATTCTCGACCCGAATTGCAATCATGCCGCTGTCGGTGCGTACCTCCCCGGCAGAGAAATTGGCGGAGTAGCGGGCAATGGCGTCACTCACCTGATTAAGCGTGAGGTTATACTTGCGCAGAATACGGGGGGCCACTTCGATGGCAATTTCGTAGGTAGGGGCACTGAGCTCCACCAAGGTGACGTCCTTGAGTTGGAGGAGTTCGTCCTCAATGTCCTGTGCTGCGCGTTTAAGCTCAGTGAGTGGCTTATTGCCTACCACTGCCATCTGAATAACGGTTTGGCGAAACTCCACTTGCGCGACATTAAGCGGCTCCATCGACGCGGGGAGGTTAGACAGAGCGTCGACCTCTTGTTTTACGCGATCCAGGACGAGATTGAGATCTTCCCCAACATCCACTTCGATTTCGACTTGACCAAATCCGCGCCGCGCGGTTGAAACCACCGATTCGATCCCGGTGACATCTTTAATCGCCTCTTCGACTTTAACCAGAATACTTTCTTCGACCTCCTGTGGAGACGCCCCAGGATAGTCCGCTGTGATATGGATATAGTTGATTTCGATGTTAGGGAACATCTGTCGCTGAATGAAAAAGTAACTGGCAACTCCCATGATGATTACAAACACCATGATCAGGTTTGCCGCAACCGGGTTGTGGGCAAAATAGGCAATGAGCCCACGCGATGGCGTGTCAGCATTATTCATGTTCACCCTCCGGCGATACCTGCGATGCGACGCGAACCGTCATGCCAGGCTCGGGGAATTCAGGCAGCGTGGTAACCACTTGGTCATCATCGCTTAACCCTTGGTCAGCGTAGATATACTGGCCCTCCGTTCTTACCACGCGTAGCGTACGCGGGGTGAGTTTTCCCGCTTGGTTGACTACCCAAACTTGACGATTGTTTATCAAGGACTGCGGCAGCTTAAAGACGTTCTCCAACGTTGCCCCTTTGAACGTCGCCTCGATATAACTGCCAAAGGGTAGGGCAGGTTTATCCGATTGGGTGCCGTAAGGATCATCAAGGCGCACCACAACTCGCATCATGCGGGTGCTTTGCTCCACGATGCCGAGATCGCGCACGAGTCGTGCTTGGCGTTGAGCCAGTTCGCTGCCGTTGCGAGTAAGCTGAACCTCGATCCCCGCTAAGGGTGTGGGGAGAAAGAGGGTGTCGAAGCCAGCAATAGGCAAATGCACTTCCGCCGCCTCGATACTATTAAGGACCCCCACCGGGCTTCCTGCGTTGATGTACTGCCCAACCCCGACGTCTCGTGACACGACGAGTGCATCGTAAGGGGCAGTCACTTGGCAGTTGTCTAAGTCGCGTTGTGCACGTTTTAACGCTGCTTGTGCTGATTTTACGCGGGCTTTTGCACTGAGGACTTGTGGCTTGCGTAAGTAAAGATCGGTGACTTGTGAGGGAGGAAGGCTCTTTGCTTGACGTTTTGCCACCGCGGCCTGGGCTTGTTCTTCTATCAAGGCCGCTTTTGCACTGGCAAGGTCGGCTTCGGCATTCAGTACCGCGGCTTGATAATTCTCAGGCTCAATGGAAAACAGCACATCACCACGTTTAACAATGCCGCCAGCAACAAAGTTTGGATGCCAAGCGACGACTTCACCGGACACTTGAGCAGAAAGCTGTGTGGTCTCTACAGGGATGACCTCACCGTGCGCCCGTAAAACCACTTGGTGCTGGGTTGGGTGAACAACGCGTGTTTCAACAATCGGTGGTGGCGGGGACGCAGCATTTTCTTGGGGAGCGGACTCTGTTGCCGCGATGGCGGTATAGCCCAGATAGCCAAGACCGAGAATGATAAGAGGTAAAAACCAACGTAGTCCTTTCATTGATGCCGGGATCCTTTTTCGCCATGGCGTGGCGGTATATTGCACTATGGGGTGAGCTTAACGCTTCATTGACTAATCTATCACGCGAATCTGTTGATTGAATGACAGGTCAACCTAACTTTTGATGCGCATCAGTTTTTCTATAACAGCGAGTACGGCTTAATATGCAACAGCGATCGTTGTGCGGCGATGTAAAAAGCCCTCGATCGCGAGACAAGGCGTTGTCGCGGGGGAGTTCCGATGACGTAAACACAGTTGTAGTCGTGGTTATTTTTCATAATAAAATTACATAACTCCCAAATTCCATGCATTTTTTTGCCGTTTTTGACGATAATAAAATGTATTTTACGTAAAAAAATACCCTCATCTATCCATTCTCTGCTCGTTAATTTTGTAAGAAAAATAAGATTAGCGACTTTTGCCGTTTTTGACGTGATTTCGTGTTCGTATTCTATGATTTTTATTTCATTTTATTGACATTAAAATACGC
>NZ_MUES01000050.1:0-6449 GCF_001995745.1 Salinivibrio sp. ML323
ATTTAAAACAAAACCGAAACAACAAGATCCTTTTCGGGATCGAATGATCATCAAATAAACACAGATCGCTCAAAGATCCACCAACAAGAAAATTATCCACACCGATAGCGCAAAAAAGCGCCAAGTTCGCCATTTTTCCCATTTTTACCGCGATTTATGTACTGTATATTTGATCATGAGAGTGAGCTATCCCATCAATCATCCCTCCTCTGTGGATAACCAGAGGAGAAAGAGTAGGATCATCGAAATGGGATCCACTTGCAGCCGATACGGCAGTTCTTGATAATGCACGCTCATCCGTTAACGAGCAGGATCCCAACACAGTGACACCGCCCCCCGCATCCGAGCAGATATTGATGGAACGCGCGCTTGCCCTTGCTGGTTTGACCCTTGGCGAAGTCAGCGAGACACTGTCGATCCCTTGTCCAGCGTCACTCACACGGGAGAAAGGCTGGATTGGCATGCTACTCGAAACCTGCTTGGGTGCCAACGCGGGCAGCAAACCCGAACAAGACTTCGCACACTTAGGTATTGAGCTAAAAACCATTCCCGTTAACCGTGAGGGAAAACCACTGGAAACCACCTTTGTGTGTGTGGCGCCACTCACTGGGATCGCGGGGATACGCTGGGAAAATAGTCATGTGCGGCAAAAGCTATCACGGGTTTTGTGGGTGCCGGTTGAAGGCGAACGCGATATACCGGTATCACAGCGCTGCATTGGCACGCCATTATTATGGTCTCCTAGCCAAGAGGAAGAAGCGCAACTGCGCGCCGATTGGGAAGAGTTAATGGATTGGGTGGCTCTCGGTCGCGTGACGGAAATCACCGCCCGCCAAGGTGAGTCGCTCCAACTACGGCCCAAAGCGGCCAACGGTAAAGCCCTGACCGACGCTTTCGGGCCCAGTGGTGAGCCGATCCGTACCTTGCCGCGCGGCTTCTATTTACGCACCCAGTTTACCCACCAGATCTTGCGTCGTTACTTTGTGGATCCGAAATAAGCGTCGATCCGCACGCGTGATAACCCCATCGCTTCGCTTTAAGGGTAACCATCAAAAACGAATGGGCATGTCTTCTCGACAGCCTGGCTCTCCGCCCGTGGCAAACTCATCGTAAGGATCCATCAAGCGCAGTACGCCCTCTTCAATCCCTAACGCTTTAAGTTTTTCTCCCACTTGTCCGACATGATCAAACTGCATCACTTCACCGGTTTGGTCCGAGCGTAAAGGCTCTAATTCATGCTTCACTTCGACTTCGACCGAGTATTTCGCGCCGCCTGCGTGTGCCATCACATAACATTGTGGGCATGAGCGAGGATCCGCGCGCATCCATGCTTTGAGCTGTGAATAGTTCATCTGATTTTCCTCTAGATTACACTTTCTCGTGTCCATCATGCCTAGCAATAACACCGCGCTCAGACCGATACGATCGGACAATCCATTTAGTAATGGTCAATATTTAACCAACTGTCAAGCCACCGCTAAACCGCTTTCGATCATTTTTAAAATTCTCTACTATGGACTGCCATAGGTCGATTGCAGACAAGGAGAAAGGATGCAATACCACCGTTTGCCCCATTCCTCGCTAGAGGTGAGTAAAGTGTGCTTAGGCACCATGACATTTGGTGAGCAAAATAGTGAAGCTGACGCTCATGCGCAGCTCGATCTTGCCTTTGAACGGGGCGTTAATTTTATTGATACCGCAGAAATGTATCCCGTTCCCCCCAGCCAATCCACGCAAGGGTTAACCGAACAGTACATCGGCAGCTGGTTAGAAAAGTCCGGGAAGCGCGATCGTGTTATCCTCGCAACCAAAGTGGCGGGGCCACGCAATGTTCCTTACATCCGTGACAACATGTCGCTTAACCGACGCCATATTCATCAAGCCGTTGAAGATAGCCTGACACGACTAAAAACCGACTATATCGATTTGTATCAAGTGCACTGGCCACAGCGGCACAATAACTGTTTTGGTAAGCTCAATTATCCGTATCAAGATGAACACTCTGGGGTCACCATCCTCGATACCCTGGATGCACTGAATGAACTCGTCCAAGCAGGAAAAATTCGTTATATCGGCGTTTCAAACGAAACGCCTTGGGGCGTGATGCGCTATTTGCATCTGGCAGAGAAGCATGGCCTCACGCGTATCGTTTCTATTCAGAACCCTTATAATTTGCTTAACCGCACCTTTGAAGTCGGCCTGTCGGAAATCAGTCATCATGAAGGGGTGGAATTGCTCGCCTACTCGCCGCTGGCGTTTGGCGCGTTGAGCGGTAAATATTTGCAAGGCGCACGCCCGAAAGGGGCCCGTTGTACACTGCACCAACGCTTCGCACGCTACTTTACCGAGTCAGGGCAAAAGGCCACGCAAGAGTATGTCGATCTCGCCCAACGCCATGGTCTTGATCCGGCACAAATGGCACTCGCGTTCGTCAATAGTCGTGCTTTTGTCGCCTCTAACATCATTGGCGCCACGACGCTAAAACAGCTAGAGAGTAATCTCGATAGCTTGGAGCTGACGCTGAGTGACGATGTGCTTGCTGGTATTGATGAGATCGCTAACCGCTACCCTAACCCCTGCCCTTAGATCGCAAACGGCAGCCAAGTTGGCTGCCGCGCAGTGTTTTATTCGATGATGGGGCGGCGTATCAACCGATACGCCGCTTTCTGGGGCCCATTATAGCCACCGCCATCGTCGTCGCCATGTCACCAGATAACGTTTTGCCGCAAATTGTGTGCTAACGGGCAAGGCGTCTTGTTTGTCAGGCGCAATACCAATATCACGCTGTAGGTGACGATTTAACGCCAGATCTGTGTAGCGATAACGGTGTGTGCTCGCGCGACGCTGACGAATCGCATCCAAACGCACCAGTGCTTGGGCTAACGGTAATAAAGATAGTTGAGTCATGATGGCTCTCCTTTTGGCTTATAGGAGGCCACAGGCATAAAGCGAAGTGGGACTGCAAACTGGTCGCATTATACCTGCGACCAGTTACAGTTGGACGCAGAGTCAGATGCTTGAGCGGGTATCCTGAGCCAAGTGGTTGGCACAGTGACGCACAGAGGCAACGATGACAGCGAATTTTTTCATCGGATAATCAGTCATGGCATTTACCTCCTAGGCAAAAGAATCTGCGTGAATGGAGCTATTATTATTCAATAACTTATATTCAACATCAATAAGTTATATAAATATTGTTCAAATAAAGCGCAACGCTCTGTCTAGCAATAAAGACATGGGGGATTGTGCTATTCAGTCAACTAACAATCGATAAAATGCAATGAGTTGTGCTATCGAAGTGAGACAGCGTGCGTTGATGACCGGTGCTTATGCAATATTGTTGAGGTGTCTCAAGAGGAAAGATAACAGCGCGAGCGACCCTGAGTTTGGCCGCCCGCTAACGATGGAGTGCGTTAATAGCTGCTTATTAATGACGCCTCACATGCTGAGCAATCAGCGAAGCCATTAAGCTTGTGTCAATTGCGTCATTTCTTCGCGAACCTGAGGTACAGTTAAGCCAACAATAATTTGAAAGCTATCACCATTACGTACCATGTTTACTGCACCATGCTCTTGAAAATATTGTGTTTCTGCCACTTTTTCTGGCTCATGTACTTTGATACGTAACCGCGTGGCACAATTGGTCAGCAAGGCTATGTTGTCTTTGCCACCTAGCCCTTCAATAAACGCACTCGCTTGTCCACTATCAATCACTCCGCTCGATGAATCACTCTGGTGCGCGTCCTTATAATCGGCTTTGGTATAAAGCTTCGCCTCTGCGCTACCTCGACCCGGAGTGGGAATATCAAACTTCAAAATCAGCGCGCGGAACACCACAAAGTAGATAGCGGTGAAACTCAGGCCGATGAGCACTTGCACAATATAGGTGTCACCATGCAAGCTGCCCAGCGGTAGCCAGTTTTGAAAAATAAAGTCGATAAGCCCAGTCTGAAAATTACCTGAGACACCAAACCAATAGGCAATGGTTGCCATGGTGGCTGCCAATACCGCGTGGAGCGCAAACAATGCCGGCGCGATAAACAAGAAGGTAAACTCAATCGGTTCGGTGATCCCAGTAAGAATGGCCGTCAATGCCGCCCCAAGCACCAAGCCGAGCACCATTTTCTTATTTTCTGGCTTCGCGGTTGCGTAAAGCGCCATAGCAATCCCCGTACAACCAAAGACTTTCCCCATGCCAGTCAACATCAAGCCACCTTGCGGGAATTGCTCGGTTAAGGGAGCAGGATTGCTGGCAAAGTTTTGGATATTTTGAATCCAATGGGCCACTGTGCCGCCATCCACCGCTACAGGTCCATAAAATACGGGGCCATAGACAAAGTGATGCAGCCCCGTTGGGATCATAATCCGCTCAAGGAAGGTGAACATCCACACCCCGAATGACCCCGCACCGACTAAAAAGGTTTGTAGATTATTAATGCCGTGCTGAATACTTGGCCAGGTAAAACAGGTGATGATCGCCATGAGTACCATAATCGGAAAACTCACAATGACCACCAAAGGTGTGCCACCAAACACGGCCGCCCAGTTTGGCAGTTTTTTGTCGAAGAAACGGTTGTGAACCCAAACGGAGAGGCTAGCAATGACGATGGCGCCCAGTAGGTTAGTATCCAAAGTCAGTATACCGCCCACATCAGTAAGCCCACGCTCACCCTCCACATAGTTCACCCCAAGCTCAGGTCCCCAAAACTGTAAAATGCCACCAATCACATAATTAAAGGTGATGTATGACACCAGTGTGGCAAGCACTGCGCGCCCAGATGCAGATTTTGCTAGTGCTATCGGTAACCCTACCGCAAACACCAAGGCCATATTTTTAAACACCGCCAACGAGGCTTGGAGAAGGATCGTTGACACTTTTACCCATGCACTGCCTTCCACTGCCCAAGGAAAGAGATCTTGGTTGAGCAGCATCACCGATAAGCCTAATAACATACCGGCTGCTGGAAAGAGGAGCACAGGGACAAACATTGCTGCGCCAAAGCGCTGGATCATATCTTTCATGATGATCGCTCCCAGATTTTGGCCCCAGATAGTCTCTGGGGCATCGTATTATTAATGAAATTGAGGTAGATAGTCGCCGTTCACACGTAAAAGCTCATCGACGATTTGTTGCGCTTTTGGCACATCCACAACGGTTCGGTTGAGCGTGAGCGCATTGACCAGTGTTTGTCGATCCCCGCTAAACCATGCATCCACGACCAGCTTTTCGTAGCCGAGTTGGCCTTCGATCAGTGCTTTTTGGAATGTCGGGATGGTTCCGACCGCAAAGCGTTTCGGGCCGTCATTGGTTAACGCGGCCGGCACTTCCACCATGGCATCATTCTGAATATTGGGGATCGCCCCATCATTCGGTACGATAACCAGATACGTCTCGCCACGGTTATAGGCCAAGGAGGCCGCTACACGCACCATATAGCGCCCATGGATATCTGCATGAAGATGCTCATTAGCGGTAGTGCCCGCGGCAATGATGCGCTCATTCAGGCTAAACACGCGCTTTTCTCGCCCATTGATTACTTGGCGCGCACGCGTATTAGCAATATCTTCTTTTTCCACCATTTTTTCCGGATACAAGTAGTACTGCAGATAAGTATTGGGTAAGTACTCAGGATTGTCTTTCAACATGGTCTGCATGTTTTTAAACGTTGCCTGCCATGAAGGGTCATCGGCAATTTCTGGGTCAACAGCACTGATCCCCTCTTCCAAAATGATGCGTTTAATCTCATCGGTCAGGTCGACCCCATCTCGGTTTCGTACCTTGGTAAACCATCCAAAGTGATTCAGCCCAAAGTATTCCGGCACCAAATCCCAGATCTCGCAACCAAGTAATTGCGCATAACTCACCATAATGGCAGCGGGCATGTCGCAGATGTTTAGAATGCGGTTGTCATGAGGAAACTCACGCTGTAAGGCTTCAGCGACAATGGCGGCTGGGTTGGTATAGTTTAAAATCCAGGCATCCGGGGCAAAGTGACGGATATCATTCACGAGAGTGATCATGTCACCTATCGAGCGTAGTCCATACGCCATGCCGCCCGCGCCACACGTTTCTTGACCGACACAGCCATAAGAGAGTGGAACCTGCTCATCACGCTCACGCATCGGTAACCCACCCGTGCGGATCTGAATAAAGAAGAAATCGGCATCAGAAAATGCGGTTTCTTTATCCGTGGTATAAACAAACTCTTCGACCTCAGGATAAGCCTCGCGCAGCAAGATCTCCGTCGCTTTAGCATTTGAGGCTTGTCTTTGTTCATCAATATCATAGAAGGTGATCTTGCTGAGCGGAAATGCTTCTTTTTCAGCAATCAAGCTATTGATCATCCCCAGTGTATAGGTGCTTCCACCCCCGACGATAGTAAGCTTTTGTGGTTTCATAATCGTGTCTCCTCTTAATATGTATCTTAAATGTATTACACAAATAACAC